>JBDHAI010000268.1:0-4459 GCA_039588155.1 Gemmatimonadota bacterium
GGACCGCCGCATCGACTGCTCGCCCTCCAGGTAGGCCTTCACCGCCTCCAACGATGCGGAGGTCAAAGCCTGGCCCCGGTCGCCCACGCCCTGTTCGCGGCCCAGTCCGCGGAGCAGGTCGAGCGTCACCTGCTCGGTCAGCGGCAACAGGCTGTCCGGTGACCCCACCACGCTGGACGACGCGACTTCGTCACCCGTCTCGGTGTCGTAGAAGCGAGCGTCCAGGCGCACCTGGCCGCCCAGCTCCACCGCCTGCCCGTAGATCGCCCAATCCGCCCCGAGCCCCCGGGCTACGGCGATGGCGTCGTTGGCCGGCGCGTCGTCGTCCCCGAAACGTCCTTTCCAATGGCTCATCACCGTCCGCGTGTCCACCGCCCGCAGACCGCCCACGCCATCCAGGTTGGCGGCCAGCACATCCATCAGGCCCTCCCGCCAGACGTCGAGCCCGGAGCCCGTAGTATGGAAGGGAAGGACCGCCACCGAGTTGGGGGCTGTGACATCCATCAGGCCCTCCCGCCAGACGTCGAGCCCGGAGCCCGTAGTATGGAAGGGAAGGACCGCCACCGAGTTGGGGGCTGTGACCGGTGCTTCGCCGCTGTCACGGGTCAGCACCCAGATCGTGCCCGCCACCGCCAGCGCACTGAAGGCCAGCACCCCGCCCAAGATGGCCCGCGGCCACGTCGGGACCGGCAGCGGTGCCGCCCCCGCCGCCGCCCGCCAGTCCTGGCGGGGCGACGCCCCACCCTGGACGATCGCCGTCACCGAGATGACCGCCAGCCCAATCAGCAGCAGGATGATCGCTGCGGGGAAGAACCAGGGCGGCAGATCGAGCTTGTCGATGAAGACATCGGTGACCTCGAGGATGGCCCAGGAGGCGCCCGCGTAGATGACCAGCACCTGCAAGAGCTTGCGCTCGCGCAGCCAGCTCTGAAAGCTCCGCTTCTGCGGGCCGTTTTCCGTCACGTCGCCCCTCACCTGTCGTTTTGGCCGTCGGAGCCATTGGTCCGGGATGCCTTTCGCAAGGTCGCTGCAAAAGGTCGCTACAATCTGAGGCGGCGGCCCCCGAGCGGCAAGAAAACGGTTCGTTACCGCTGGGCCGGCCGAGGAGGCCGCCGACCGAGCGCGATCGCGAAAAAGGTTGTGTCCTAGAGCACTAACGATTATCTTTGTCACCTTACCTCCCGCCGTGTAATTTTCCCTACATTTGCGCAGTCATGCCTCTGCACGTTCAACAGTGCCGGAGGTCGGACAGATCGAGGTTGCAGTATGATCCACGCACCGCTACCGGCCAACGAGCCGGCCCGCCTGGCGGCTCTTCGAGAACTCGGTGTCCTCTTCACGCCTGCAGAGGAGCGCTTCGACCGCATAACAAAGCTGGCAGCGGAGCTGCTCGACGTGCCCATCGCGTTGGTCTCGCTGGTGGCGGCGAACTGCCAGTGGTTCAAGTCCTCGGTCGGGATGACCGCCTCCGAGACGCCGCGCAAGATCGCCTTCTGCGCGCATGCCATCCTGGGCGACGACACCCTGGTCGTCCCCGACGCGCGACTCGACCCGCGATTCCGTGATAACCCACTCGTGATTGGCGAGCCGTGGGTCCGCTTTTACGCCGGACACCCGTTGAAAGCATCGGGGGGAGAGAACCTCGGCACATTGTGCGTCATCGATCGCCGTCCGCGCTGGCCGACCGAGCACGAGCTCGACACTCTGCGGTCGCTGGCTGCTTGGGCGGAGAACGAGCTGCGGCTGTCGGAATTGAGCGAGGCGCAGACGGGCTTAATCACGGAGCTGGATGAATTGCGCGAACGCGCGATGCTCGATTCGATGACCCAGCTATGGAACCGTCAGGCGATCATGGACATCCTGGAGCGCGAGTTGGCACGATCCGTTCGCGATGAGTCGCCGATCGGCGTGATCATGGCGGATATCGATCACTTCAAGAATATCAACGATACGTATGGCCACATCGCCGGCGACCAGGCCCTTCACCGTGTCGCCGCCTGCATGCGCGCATCGGTCCGGCCTTACGATGCCATCGGTCGCTACGGCGGCGAGGAGTTCTTAATCGTGCTGGGCAACTGCGACAGACGCCGTGGCTCCAAGGTCGCCGAGCGGATTCGCCGCCGCGTCGAAAATACGGCGCTCGGCACTCCGTCGGGGGTCCTCACGCTGACGGTCAGCCTGGGCCTGATCAGCGGGGTCCAGGGCGAGCACATGGACGTCCACAGTCTGGTGCAGATTGCCGATGACGCGCTCTACGCGGCCAAGGCGGCCGGCCGCAATCGATTCGAGCTCGGGGTGCGGAGCCTCCCGCAGTCCGCGCTGGCTATTCGCCCTCGGCCTGCTTCTTAGCCGCTTCCTTCAGCTTTTCGTTCGCCATAATCGCCAGCTCGACGCGGCGGTTCTGCTGGCGGCCGTCCACCGAATCGTTGGAAGCTATGGGTTGCGCTTCGCCGTAACCGATAGTGCTGAACCGGCCGGGCTGCACGTTCTGCAACGAGAGGTAATGCGCCACCGACTCGGCACGCCGCCGGGACAGCCCCATGTTGTGCTCTTCCGGGCCGGAGGAGTCGGTGTGACCCTCGACGAGGATGATCGTATCGTCGTATTTGTTGAGGATCCCTGCCAGCTCGGTAAGGTTCTGCTGAGCTTCCGGTCTCAGGTCCGCCCGGTCCACGTCGAACAATATGCCGGAATCGAAGGTAATCTTGATGCCCTCGCCGACCCGCTCGATCCTCGCTCCCTCCAGGTCGCGCTCCATCTCTGCGGCCTGGCGGTCCATGTAGTCTCCGATGATGAAGCCCGCGGCCCCACCCACGGCGGCACCGATGATCGCACCAACGGCCGTGTTACCGGCGGCCGCACCCACGGCGCCGCCCACTACGGCGCCGGCGCCCGCACCCACCGCGGCACCTGTCTGCTTCTTGGTCGCGCAGGCCTGAGACCCGGCCGATAGGGCCACGACCAACGCTGCGACGGCGATGAGAGAAGTTTCGCGCTTCATTGTTTGCGACTCCGTGTCTTGGGTGTATTTGCTTGCTGGGGGACGCCGGGACGGGGATTGGGACCCCCCAAACTAATCACCTTACCTTAGACGACAAGCTCTAGATGAAAGTCACACAGGGCAGGACTGTGGGCTGGAGGCGGTTCAGCGGTACACTTCGCCGCGATGGCGGATCCAGCCGCCGGGCCGGCGTCCACGCCGGTCTCGGTGTGTCCAGTGGATGACGCCACCTTGCTCGTTCCATTCATACTCGCCCCGGAACTCCAGCGTGTCGCCGACGGCGACGGGAACCCGCGGCGCGACGTCGATGTTGTGGCTCATCAGCAGCGTGTGGCCGGACGGCAGAGCGAGGATGAAGCGCTGGTGACGGTCGCCCTCGAGGTCGTCGGCGAGGAGGCGCTCGACAATGCCGGCGGCCTCGAGCCAGAGGTCGGAGCTCCGTCGCCGGTAGGCTTCGAGTACAGCGGCTTCCCCGGGGTCGACCGCTGTCGCGCCGGAGCCCTCGACGCCTCGACGGCCGCCGGCGTCGCGGTCGAGCCAGGTGAGTACGGCGATGGCCACCACAGCGGCGGCGATGATCGCCGTGTAGTAGCGGCTGCGTGTGCGCCTGCGTGGGCTGATCATAGGCTCTTATCTTACTAGAACGGGCTGTTGCTGTCAGGCGGTCTCCCGCGGGCCTCGACGCGATCGATTCCCGTGCTATTCTTGGTAAGCGTAACCCCCCTGGATTGGCGAGATAGACCGGGAGAGTATGGCAAAACCGGCGGTAGCCTTATACGTGTTGGTCGGCCTGGCGTTGGGCTTCGGCGGCGGCTTTCTGGCGGGCCGCGGGAGTGCCCCCGACGCGATGGCGTGGAGCCGCACCTTCGGACTGGAGCTGGAGGGGCGCCCATTGCTGGGCCGCAAAGACGCGCCGCTGACCATCATCGAGTTTACCGACTACGAGTGCCCGTTCTGCCGGCGCTACTTCGAGCTCACCTATCCCGTGCTTCTCGACCGCTACGGCGACCAGCTCAACTATACCGTCCGCCATTTCCCGGTCAGCTTCCAGCACAAGCGCGCGCACAAGGCGGCCCAGGCGGCGGAGTGCGCCGGCGACCAGGGCCGCTTCTTCGAGTATCACGACGTGGTCTTCAAGAACAACCATGCGCTGGACGACCCGAGCCTGATGGGCTATGCCGCCCAGGTGAGGCTGGACACTCGCCAGTTCAGAAACTGCCTGCAGTCCGGGGAGAAGTCCGACATCGTGGATGAGGACATTCAGGCCGGCATCGCTCGCGGCATCATGGGCACGCCCGCCTTTCTCGTGAATGGATACATGATCGTCGGGGCCCAGCCGACCGAGGTGTTTCAACGTCACATCGACCGGGAGCTGTCAGGGGAGTAGCGACGGCAACGTTTTGGCGGGCGGACGCGTCCAAATAGACAGCCCCGAGCAAATCCCCTACAGGAGCGACC
>JBDHAI010000269.1:0-3980 GCA_039588155.1 Gemmatimonadota bacterium
ATTCCCGGTGCGACGACTTTGACCACGACGCGATGTCCGGGGAATCGAGTAAGATCTACGCTGGCTACTTCGGCAGCGCCGTGCACGCAGTCGTGGTGGGGCGGGGCGAAGCCCATGGCCTCCAGGATCTCGAGCCCTTCGGGCTCCAGGAGACCCTCACGCCCGTCGGCCCGGGCGGCGGAGGTTATCGACGTGATCCGCTCGAGATCCATCACCCTGTGGGATTGCGGACGAGTGCGCCTCACTCAGCCAGCTGCCAGACGGTGTCGAGGACCGTCCCGTCGACCCATTTGATGGCCGCCACCGGGTTCTCGGTAAGTCGGGCTTTCGCCGGCGGTCCGCCCATCACTCCTTCGACTTCGCTCTTGATCTCCTCGATGGGCCGGATCGGTAGTCGGGAGCCCTTGAGGCTGTCGATGAGGTCGGTGCGATTGGGGTTGATCGCAATGCCACGCTCGGTGACGATCACGTCGATTAGCTCGCCGGGGCCGGTCAGGGTGGTGACTTCGTCTACCATGACCGGGATGCGATCGCGAAAAGCCGGAACCGCCAGGATCGTGCAACCGGCGAACAGACAGTTCTGCCAGCCACCGATCCCGTGGAGCAACGCGCCATCCGAATGGGTGTTCACGTTGGCGTTGAAGTTCACATCTACCTCGGTGGCTCCGAGCACCACGGCGTCGACCATCGATGCGAAATTGCCCTTGCCGTGATAGTTGTACGATGTGAACGGAGAAGTCGGAATGTGTCGCGGATCGGTGGCGATCGACTCGACGGCGGCCAAATCGAAAGTCTGGCCGTCGAGGATGTAGTCCGTCAGGCCCTCCCGCATCAGATCGACCAGATACTGGGTCGAGCCGCCGCGTACGAAGCGCGCCTTGACCCCGGCCTCCTTCATCATCTCCTTCAGGAACTGAACGAAGGCGAGGGCGATTCCACCGGCGCCGGCCTGGAACGAGAAGCCGTCGCGCATGATCTCTGTGTCTTTCAAGAAGCGGGCGACGTACTCAGCGATCAGCAGGCGGTCTGGGCTCTTGGTGATCTGCGTCGTCCCCGATACGATCTTTGCCGGGTCACCGATCGAATCCACCTCCACCACGCAATCGACGTTGTTGCCCTGGATCTGCCAGGGAATGCAGGGAAAGGGGACGAGATTGTCCGTGACCACGATCACGTGGTCGGCATAGATCGAATCGGCGAGAGCGAAGCCCAGTGATCCACAGGCGGAGGGTCCGTGCGAGCCGTTCGCATTGCCGAACGCATCCGCGGACGGCGCCGCGATCACCGCGATATCGATGTGCACCTCGCCGTCCTGGATGGCCTGCCAGCGGCCGCCATGCGACCTCAGCACGCCCATGCCCCGCATCTTCCCCCGAGAGCAGTACTCGCCGAGCGGGCCGTTCATGCTCCCCTCGATGTGGTGAACGACGCCGCGGTCCATCAGGTCGATGACCGGCGCGTGGCAGGGGAACGAAGCGCTGGGAAACCACATCAGGTCCTTCGCGCCCAGCTCGCCGGCCGCCTCGAGCGCCATGAGCGCGACGACATCGCCGTTCCTGAGGTGGTGATGCGTGGATATCGTCATCCCGTCGCGCAGACCACACTTCCACAGCGCCGCCTCGATGTCGGGAACGCGCTTGTCCCCGCTCGCCGGGTAGTCGCTGCACGAGCGGATGGGCGGTGCCTGCTTCTGACCCCGGGGCTCGTGAGCGCCGACGCCTGGAAACGGGACTTGCTCTTTTCCGTTGACGACCGTCGGCACGCGCCGCCCGACGGCATTGGTCACCAGCTTTAGATCCTCAGTCATCACTCACAACTCACCCATTCTGATCGCTGTCACTGATCACTGATCACTGATTCCTAGCTCCAGACCCTGACACCGACGACCGACTGCTGACTACTCCCCGCTCGCCAACAGCCCCATGCGGCGGGCGTTCGCGACCAATCGCTGTGCCCGCAAGACCACGGGCGCATCGATCATCTTGGTCCCGAGCCGCACGACGCCGAGGCCTTGAGCCTGTGCTTCGTCGAAAGCGGCCACGATGGCTAGGGCTTTGTCGATCTCTTGCTGCGAAGGGGCGAACCCGTCGTGGACCACCTTGATCTGACGGGGGTGGATACAGCCCATCCCCTCGAAGCCGAGGGCGCGCGAGCGTCGCGCCCAGTCGCTGAGACCCTCGACGTTGTCCACGTCGCCGTACACGGAATCGATAGCCTGAATACCAGCCGCGCGGGCGGCGTTGACCAATCGAGACCGAGCGTAGGCCGATTCCGTTCCCTCCTGTGTCTTCACGACACCCAGGTCCGCCGTATAGTCCTCGAGGCCGATCGTCAGGGCTACCACCGTCTCGGCGGCTGTAGCCACGGCGAAGGCGTTTTCTATGCCCAGCGCCGACTCGAGGATCGGCATCAACCAGATCGCGTGGCCGTCTCCATCCTTGGCCCGGATCCCGCGTATCCGTTCGTCGACTTCCTCGACCTGTTCCGCATGCTCGACCTTGGGGATCAGTACGAGGTCGGGTCCCTCCGGCACGACGGCTCGCAGGTCCTCGAACCCTAGCGGCAACTGATTGATCCGGACCATGCGCTCGGCACCCATAAAGTCGACGGTGCGTAGCGCGTTCCGCACCAGCAGCCGGGCGCTGTCTTTCTCTTTCGGATGGACCGAGTCCTCCAAGTCGAGAATTACCCCGTCCGGATGATGGATACCGGCGTTGATCATCAGTTTCGGTTGATTGCCCGGCAGATAGAGACGCGAGCGCCTCAGTCGATCACGCGTCGTCGGGCCCGCTCGAGATACCGTCGCTTCGGGCCGAGGGTCGCCCTTACCTTTGGCACCGGCACGGCGCGCGGCCGCTTCGAGCCGGGCGGCAACGGTGAAGGGAAGGCCGCCCTTGTCATCGATCGCGACCTGGGCGTGCTTAACGCCGAGCGCGCTCAAGACGCCCTCGACTGTGGCGCGGATGGAATCGCCGTAGAAGGCTTCGACCTTGGAAACGAGATCGAGCTCGATCCCTCCGGACGTCGTGAGCTCGATCGCCACGTGCAGGTCGGAGCGCACGTCATCGCCCTGCGGCCCAGATTCGCCCCGTTTCGCTGGCGCATCCCGCGCGCTGTCCGACATCTATCGCCTCCCTCAGCCCAGCTTCGCGATGATTGCGTCGGTCATCTGCGTCGTGGTCGCCGCGCCCTTGCCGATCACATCCGGGCCGCCGGGAAGACGCATCATGTCGTAGGCTCGGACCTTGCCCTCGGCGACTACGGCTGCGATGGCGCTGCGGATCGCGTCGGCCTTGTCGGTCTCACCGATGTGGTCGAGCATCATCGCCGCGCTGAGAATCATGGCGATGGGGTTCACTATCGACGGGTCGAGTGTTTCGTACTTGGGTGCGGAACCATGGGTCGGCTCGAAGACGGCCACGTCGTCTCCGATATTGGCCGAGCAAGCGAAGCCGAGGCCGCCCACCAGTCCGGCGAAGGCATCCGAGACGATGTCGCCGAACATGTTTCCTGCCACGAGCACCGAATAGTCCTCGGGATTCTTGGTCAGCCACATCATCTGGGCGTCGATGTTGGTCGACCAGAGCTGGATGTCTGGATAGCTGGCGTGTATCTGTTTCGCGACTTCTTCCATCATCCCGGATGTCTCTCGCAGTACATTCGGCTTCTCGCAGACGGTTACGGATGGATAGCCGTGCTTCTTGGCATATTCGAATGCGGCTTTGACGATGCGATGGCAGGCATTTCTTGTGAACACACGCGTCGATATCGCGAGGTCGGCGCTCGGAACGCCCTCGAACGCCTTGAACTTAACGTGCGTCGCCAGGGCCTGGCGCACTTGATCGGGCGGGTTCGTCCACTCGATCCCTGCGTAGAGTCCTTCGGTGTTCTGCCGAAAGATCACGGCGTCGACCTTCGGCTCCTCATATCCGCCGTCGGATGTCTGCCGAATGAAGTTGAGCGGGTTCCCAGGGAACGAG
>JBDHAI010000270.1:0-3976 GCA_039588155.1 Gemmatimonadota bacterium
CCTGCTCAGCGCCATGGACGGGCTACCGCTGCCCAGGCTGGTTCGCACGTCCCTGGCGTTGGGCTATCGTTACGTCTACGTCCTCACCGACGAGCTCGAGCGGACGACCCGCGCACTCAAGAGTCGCATGGGTCAAGCGTCCAGGCCGCGATTCTGGCACGCACGAGCGGTGACGCTGGCCCACCTCTTCCTTAGAGCTCACGATCGGGGCACGCGAATCCACTCCGCGATGCTGAGCCGCGGCTATCAGGGCCGCTTTCCAACCCTGGATCACACCACCCACGCCAGTTGGCGGTGGAGCGTGGCCATCATGTGCGTACTCGCGATAGTCTGGCTCGGCGGGGTCATCGAGGTAAGGGGATGAAGGACGACGGCGCCGTCGCGGCTTGGAGCATCGAGATCCGCAACTTGAGCTACAGTTACCCCGCCGCAAAAGAGCCGGCGCTGTCCGACGTGACCTTGTCGCTTGCGCCGGGCGAGCACCTGGCTATCGTCGGGCCCAACGGCGCGGGGAAGAGCACGCTGCTCTTGCATCTCAACGGAATCCTCGAGCCCTCCACCGGTTCGCTATCCATCGGCGACTTACCCGTAGTTCCGGCCAACCTGCCGCAGGTCCGCAGCCGGGTCGGATTGGTCTTTCAAGATCCCGACGACCAGCTCTTCATGCCGACGCTGCTGGAGGACGCCGCCTTCGCACCTCTGTGCCAGGGCATGTCCAGCCACGAGGCTCAAGCACGGGCCCGCGCCGCACTCGAGAGCGTCGGCCTGGGCCACGTGGACGCGCACCGCCCTGCCCACCACCTGAGCGGCGGCGAGAAGCGGCGGGCCGCACTGGCGACCGTCCTCAGCGTGGAGCCCGGCGTGCTCGCCTTCGATGAACCCACGGCGAATCTGGACGGACGGGGGCGACGCACGATTGCAGAGATCCTCCGCACGCGCTCGCAGACGCTCGTCGTCGTGACTCACGATGTGGAGTTCGCCGCGGCGGTGTGCCAGCGCATCGTGCTGCTGGACGGCGGCCGGCAGGTCGCGGATGCCGCGTCAGAACAGATTATCGAAGATGAGGCGCTGCTGCTGGAGCATGGACTGGAGCGGGCGGCCTGGCTGCACCAAGACAGACGCCGCGGCCGGCGGCCCTAGAAGTGAAACGCTATCCCGAGGCCCACGGGAAATAGCCAAGTACTCCCACCGATGAACTCCTGCTCGGCGAAAGCGACAATCGCGGCGGCGTTCAGGGTCAAAGCCGCCTGCCGGCTGAAGTCGTAGACGATCTTGAGACCCCCGTTGAGGCCGAAGTAGGTCCGGCGTGATTGCTCTTCGACTCTCGGGTCGAACGACACTCCTCCCGCCCCGGCGTAGAGGATGATGTCGCCGTTGAAGCCCGGCTCCAACGCATCGTACCCGAGCATGCCGAAGTAATTGTAGTTGGTCCACGAAGGCAGGTCGGTCTCACCCTCGTGCCACTGGGAAGCGAAGCTGCCCATGAGCCAGAACCGCGACGTGAACCGATACCCGAGCAGGCCTCCAGCCGCCCCACCGTTTTTGGCGATGTCCGCATAGTCGCCGCTCAGGAACACGTACGCCCCCGCACCCTCGAGCAGCCATGGCCGCTCGACCTCTTGAGCGTGCAGCGGCAGCGCCAGCCCCAAGAGAGCCACCCCACCCAGCCAGCGATAAGACACCGTCATGCTCCTTCCTGCCTTCGAAAGACGAATACCCCTGGCCAGCGGCGCTGACCAGGGGTATCTCGTCAGGTCAGTGCGACCCTCCGAAGTGGGAGTACTACTTCGTCATCACCGAGAGACCGAACTGCGCTGCGATTCGGTGCGTCGCCGGGAAGAAGTCGTCCTCACGCTTCAACAAGTAGTTGTAGACGAGGGCCGTACGGAACCTAAGGTTGTCGGCGATAAAGGGCACTCGGTAACCGACCTGACCGCCAAATCCGTAACGCGTCGCCGAGTCCGACTCGCTGCCCCCGCCCGGATCTTCTCGGAAATAGAAGAGAAGACCGTTAATGCCTAGGAAGAGGCCGGACGGCAAATTATACAACGCATTCAGACCCGCAACGAGGGCCATGTCAGACCCGCCTTCGTTGCCTGTTTTGAAATACTCGATCCCGAGCGGAACCTCGATCGAGAACGCTGGGGTCGCGAAGTAACCGAAGCGCCAGTAGAACGACGGCAGCAAGAAATCAAAGTCCGTGCGGCTTTCGGCCACCTCCACTTCGCCGACCTTGAACGCCTGCACCAGATTGAACGAGAGGGCGTTGTCGACGCCGATCTCGATCGTCCCCTGCTGCTGGGCCGCTGCAGTGTCGGCCATTACGAACATGGCCAACGCCGCCGCCATGAGAACTGAGAACCTCTTCATCTTTCCTCCCCCTTGTGGATACTGAGGCTGAGATATCGTATGCCTCTCTGCTAAAACGGTAGTTCTACTGCATACGGTGAAACATCCCCCCGAGCCATCTCCGAAGATCGGGCAGGCCTATTCGGGCCCGCACCAAGATGCAGTTTCCATGCATTTGCGTCAAGGACTTGTCTGCACATTTGTAAGTCCATTCAAGAATAATTCTTAGAACTCTTCACCTAAGGTACACGGTTAGATATCTAGCCTCGACCCAGCGTAGCAGTCTGGGGCATCTTGAGACACCCGGCCCCAGTAGAACCACCGACTTCAAAGTCGAGCTAAAAGCGAGCGGGCCAGCTCGCAACTGGCCCGCTTTTGTTTCGATCAAGACGCAAGGATGTCGATCGAACTTGCCATCAACCGCCGAAGAAGAACCTGTAGCCGGCCATGATTTGAATGGTCTTGTTCTTCACTTTGAATTCATCCGAGTCGACATCATCGTTGATGTTGGCCAAGCCGAGGTTGTACCACGCGTCCAGCATGATAGCCCCGCTGCCGACCATGTAGTCGACGCCGGCACCGAAGAAGACGCCGTAATCGACGCTCTTCGTGAAGTCCTTACAATCCACGTCGGCGATCTTGCAGGACATCAGGTATCCCACCGCCGGTCCAGCAAAAAGGCGCGGCTCGATTGGACTGTCCTCGATCGGGATGGTCAAGGTGAGGGGGACCAATAGCTCGAGGTAGTCGACTTTGCTCTTCTCTGTTACATCGGCAAATGTTTCCTTCGCACCCTTCTGCACGTACTGACCCGTGAACTGAAGCATGAAATACGGGTGCAGATCGATGGCGAAGAATGCACCGCCGGCGAACCCGACTTTCATGTCCGTGCCTTCCACGTCACCGCCGATGTTCGCGAGGCTGGCACCACCCACGATACCCGCGCTCATCTGGGCTTGCGCCGGGCCGGCCATCAAGAGCATGGCCATTGCCGCCAGCATGAGAACTTTGAACCTCTTCATCTTTCCTCCCCCTTGTGTGGATACGAGTTCAACGTTGAGGCTTAGATTTCGTACGCCTCGCTGCTAGAACGGTACTGCACTCCATACGGTGAAACTTCCCCCGGGCCGTTCATTCCGCCGGATCTATAAGAACCCGATGATCAGGCCAGCGGATAGCACCAGGTCCGCCTGAAACGCCGAGTCGAACTGAAACTCTCCCCCGACATCCGGATCATCGACCGTGATCTGAGCCGAGTACAGGTACGTGTCGGCATCAGCCCGGATCGCGAACATCCCCGGCAGCCCGAACCGAATGCCCAACCCGACGACACCGCCGACGTTCGTCTTCCCGGCCGTCGTGTTTATGTCGTCGTACGCATCGCCACCACGGCCGATCAGCGCGATACCGCCGTTCACGTGCAGACCGATCGGTGCAGGCAGCAGCTTGAGGGCAAGCCGCGCGTCGGCAGCGTACACGTAAGCACTGGTGTCGCTGACCTCCCCGTCCGCATCGACCTCGGCATCACTGAACGCGTACCTGAAGTTCCCCTCGATGCCCAGGGGCAGCGCCGGCAACCAGTAGGTGAGCCGAGCGCCCAGGGCAAACCCCTCTTTCTGCTTCCCCT
>JBDHAI010000271.1:0-3976 GCA_039588155.1 Gemmatimonadota bacterium
GCCCCAGCCGTAGGCGAGTCCTAGTGTCAGGTCGGCCGTACCGACCCTGAATGCGGCACCGGCGGTCACGTAGAGGATATCCCAGCTGGCGATCGCGATATCGTTTGAAGATTCAGGCGATTTCGACGAGTAGTCGGTCCTGAAGCTGGCGAAGCCCGTGAGGTGTTCCCGAAAGTCCTGCTGAATGCCGATTCCGAAATTGAGGACGTCAGCGGCGGCGAGCGTCAGGTCGCCCGCGATCGTGTCGCCGGTGCTCTGTCCCACGAAGTCCGCAGGGTCGAGCACCTTATACTCCTCGACCTTGCTGTACCGCTCGGCGGTGAGGTGGAGAACGGTCTTGTTGCGCCGGTACGATCCTCCAAACGCGACGGACCAGGGGGAGCGGTAATCTGGTTTCAGCCCACGCTGATAGTCCGCCACAAACACCGTGTCGGAGTTGGAGAGCGTGCGATTAACCAGTACGCGCCCGTCTCCGAACAGCCCGATCCCCGGCGCTGTCACCGTCAGGCCTAGGCTGGCGCCCATCCACTCGAATGTGACGCCCGCTTTCCAAAGAAGCCGAAAGTGCCAGTAGCTGAAGTCATTCTCGGTCAGCCCGATGCCCAGGGTACCGTCTTCGCTCAGGGTCTGGCCCTGAGTCCGATTCATCCCGCTTTGGCTCCGGAAGGCTCCAAACAAACTGACTCCGAAGCCGACCTTTTGGGCGAGCGGGAAAGACCAGGACAGCCCGCCCCAGGTTTCGTTCAAGTCCCGAGTGGAGCGAGTCTGGGCGAAAAAGTCGCCGGACAGCGTGTCGGCGAGCTCCTCTAATCGACCCACACGGGCACCGTCCAGTGAGGCTTTGAACAGGTAGCGCGTGAAGAACGAGTAGGCCAGGACATGGTTGGCGAGAAATCGGAAGGGGAGAATCCCCGCCACGTAGCCGGGAGCCAGGTCGAGCCGCAGGTCGTTGAAGTCGAGCTCGAAGCCAACATCTGGCCGGAAGGTCACGTTGCTGAGCTCGAATACCTTCTGGGTGGAGATGATGTCCGGGTCCTTGATCAGCGTTAGCGCACCCGGGTTATAAAAGGCGGCGCCGAGATCGACTACACTGCCGACCACCGCGCCTGACAGCAGGTTAGCGCGAGTGCCGTACTGATACGTCCAGTAGTTGGCGTCCTGGGCCGCGAGGTCTCCGGCCAGAACCAGCGCGAGCAGAGCAGGGAGCGCCCGTCGTCCAACCAACCGACCTCCAATGCCTGTGGGTGGCTCCAGCAACCGGTTTCAACGGTGCCGAAGGTCAAGACTGTTACCGAGATTGGGCCCTGGCACCGGCGTCGTCAAGAACCCGCGTGCTGGCCGCGGGTCAGCGCTCGATGCGGTAGAGGATGTCACCGCTGTCACGCGTTCCCGTCTCGGCTTGAACCGAGAGTTTGCGCGAAATGATGTAGCGCACGCGTAAAACGTTCACCGGCTGGTATAGACCGACACCGTAGGCCACGTAGAGTTTAGGCGAAAGGTACTTGCCGGCGTAGAAGGCGGCGTCTTGCCGACGGGTGCCGGTCTCGATCCGAGCGTCGTCGAGTCCGACCTTCGAGGCCATGCTCATCGCCAGGATGTTTCCGCCCAGAACCGCGGCCGCGCTTCCGGCCGCGGCCTGATCCGATTCCGAAGCCTGTGCGAGCGAACGGCCAAAGAGGATATAGCTCAATGCATTGCTCTGAGATTTGACCGGGTCGGACCAAACCTCGACGTTCAACGACTTGAGCGATCCGCGCACTAGAAAACCCGCACGCGTGCCGTCGTCCGCCCGCCGATAGGCGCGCACGTCGACGGTGGGGTCGTCGATCGGTCCCGCGAAGACCAGACGACCTGGGTCGATGTTGAGGTTCTGACCGTACCCACGGTAGATGCCTTCGCGGAACACGAGCTCGCCGCGACCTTCGGTCGGTTGGCCGGGCTTCTCCATCGCCTCGATGCTGCCGTCGAGATATGTGGAAATCCCGAACCCCCGAAAGGTCACCTCTTCGCCCAACACCAACCTGACGTTGGCCGTGACTTCGAGGGGTGGGCTTCGTTCCACCGCCGTGTCGCCCACAAAGACGACGTCCTTCGATACACGCACCGCCGATTCGGGGACGTGCAGCAACTCGATCGCGGCCCGGGGAACCGACACGTCCCCGTTGACGATGATCCTGCTACCCGTAAGCAGGACCTCGAGGTCGGGGGAGACCTGGAGACTGACCTGGTCGGTCTGTAAGGCCTGAAAATCGCTTCCCTTGATCGTCAGGCGCGTCGGCGACTCGGCCGTGGGTATCGGCGGTGAGCGTCCCTGGATGATCAGACGGCCGTCACCCGAAGTTACCGCACCCTCGATCTCGAAATCCCCCTCCGCGCTATCGGTCGCTCGAATCTCGATGTCACGCAAGGCGATTCCCAGCGATGCAACGTTCGTCTGCCCGCGGAGCAGATAGAAGCCGGAGGCTTTCGGCTCGGCCACGGTGCCTTCGACCCCGAGTTCGACCTCGATTTGTCCACTGCTGCCCGACAGGTCTGCTACCAGGGCATCCAGCACACTCAAATCCAATTGGCCGTCCACGCGTCCTTCCACCGTCTGGTCGCGGAAAGCCTGGTCGAGGTTCGTGTACTGAGGGAGCCGGGCAAAGCCTGTCAGAGTCGCCTGCGGCGCGCTGTCCGGTCGTGCCAGAGCGAGGGTAAGCTCGGCACTCAGCCCGTCGGGGCCGGCGCCACCCAGCACGCTGCTGTCCACGAGCCGCACGGTGCGGACCTCACCCTTCACGAAGCGGTGGACCGCTGCGCCGAGCGGTCTCAACTCGAATTGCCCGCTGAGCATTCCGTCTGCGGCGACGCCTGCATCGAGCTGGCCGTCCAGGTAGCCGGACAGCGTTGTGCCTTCGGGGAGATAGGCGTTCAGAAGTGCGAGCGGCGCTCGCGTCATCGATATGTCCACCAACCAGTCATCCGCCAGCGCCTCGCGTAGTCCTTCGGAGGTCGCCTCCTCGGACAGCGCGCTGATGGCTGGGAGTCTGATGTCGATGCCGAGGTTTCCAAAATCGATAGCGGCGGAGTCGCTGAACTCGACGTAGAGCTGGCTCCGAAGGCTGTCGGAGTCGGCGCGCAGCGCGATACGCGCCTCTCGGTAGCGCAGGTCTCCTATACTATCCCCGATCGCGTATCTCAGCGTTCCGTCGCCGGGCTGCAAGTCGATGTCAACATCCGCAAGCCCTTCGCTCGTGGCTGAAGCGCTGATCTCGCCGGTGACTGTTCCTTCCAGCGACCACCCTTCGGGCAGTAGCGGCTTCAGTGAGGCCAGTGGCAACTCGCTCAGAGAGGAGCTCGCTCGCCAGCCCGCCTCCGACGTCCACTCTCCCTCTGCGCACACCTCTCCAGCCACCGCCGAAAGGCAAAACGGATCGATAGCGACTCCGTCCTTGGAAACCGACAACGAGGCCGGATCCGCGATCCGCCAGGTCTCGAACTCGCGCGTGGCGACGTTCAGTTCGGTCAGTGCGCCCGCCCAGGTCTGGCCGCTCAGGCGTCCGGTCGCCGACAGCGTGATGTCCGCTTCCGCGCTCGTCAGTGCCGCGGTCAGGTCGTGGGCTTCGCGGGTGCCGCGCACGTCCAGCGATAACGAATCGATGACTTGGCCTGAGAGCTCCAGTCCTGCTGCCGTCACCAGAATCTCGTTCTTGCGTCGCTCACCCCAGTCCACATCGATGCGGGCATCGGCAGTCATGAGCTTCGTACCATCGATGGCCAGGTTCCGTGCTTGCGCAGTGGCGTTGGCCACTGGCGCCGAAAGCGATCCGGCCAGCCGGCCGGCGGCTGCCAGCGAACCGGAAGATTTAGGAAACACCGCGGCCAGGTCCGGGGCCTGGACCTCGAACTCCAGGTCGAGAAGATCCTCGGCGATGATGCCGGCGGCGTAGAGCGAAGCCGGCCCCCATTCGATGTCGACGTCGTCGAGCGTGTAGCG
>JBDHAI010000272.1:0-3953 GCA_039588155.1 Gemmatimonadota bacterium
CTCTTCTACCGAGTACTTGGGCTCGCCCAGAGAATAGCTGACAAACTCCAACGTGAAGTTCTTCTTGCTGTCGGAGCTCGGGAAGATCTCGTTGAAGACGCGCTCGAGCCCGAAATCACGACCCACACCGTCCTCGACTTCCGTCTCCAACAGCGCCTCGAATGCTTCTCGCTGCACGTCGAGAAGATTCGGCATGGCCATGCCTGGATCGAGATGCGCAAACGAGATGACGGGCAGGGTTCCATTGCCATTCCCGTCGTAGCCCGCCACGCCCGAACCGGCGCCGGCCGTCTTCTTCCTGCCACGAGTCACGGTGTTAGCCAACGTCTAGACCTCCGATATTAGGTGCACTGTTGCTCAGATTCGCCGGTCACGTCTCTTCCGTCCTCGCTCGACGCCGACGCTTGCCTGGCGCGAGAACAGCACAGAAATCCCCGTCGTCCCGTTGGGTCGCGGGGGTCTTGAATTCCGGGCACACGTTATTTCACGCCACACAAGCGGCATAGCCAGAGGAGCAATCACCTCGTCTTCGAGACCACACATTGGGCGGCGAATCGCCGCATCTCCAGGTGCCCCTCTGTCCTACTTCAGCTCGACGGTAGCACCCTGCTCTTCGAGCTTGCCCTTGATCTGCTCGGCCTCCTCCTTCGTCGCGGCTTCCTTGATGGTGTTGGGAGCACCATCCACCAGCTCCTTGGCCTCCTTCAGACCGAGGCTGGTCACCTCACGCAGCGCTTTGATGACCTGAATCTTCTTAGCGCCGACGTTGCTGAGCACGACGTCGAACTCAATCTGCTCTTCGACCGCCGCCTCACCACCAGCCGCGCCCGGCATAGACGCGACCGCGACCGGGGCGGCAGCGCTCACACCGAACTTGTCCTCCATCGCCTTCTTGAGCTCCGCTGCCTCCAGCACGGTCAGCGAGCCGATCGCGTCAAGAATCTCCTCGACCTTGCTCATTGCTCCCTATCTCTTTCGGTAAACTCGTCTTCTTCTATCGGCTTCAAAAACTACTGCTTACTCCTGACCACCCGCCTCGTGCTTGCGGGCAACCTCCTCTACCATATACGCGATGTCGCGCAACAGGCCGCCTATGACTCCGACAATCCCGGACAAAGGCGCGGTCAACGAGCCCGCGATCCCACCGAGCAGCACTTCGCGCGGCGGCAGATCTGCGAGATGCTCGATCTCCTTCGCCGAGACGATGCTCCTGTTGACGATACCGACTTTCAGCGTTGGGCGGTTATCGAACTCCTTGGCGAAATCGCGAAGTGTCTTGGCCGGCCCCACAGGATCATCCTGTGCGAAGATCAAGCCCGTGGGCCCGCGTAGATACTCAGCTATGTCGGGCAGGTCAAGCTCTTCCAGCGCCCGCAGGGCCAGACGATTCTTGACCACGACAAAACGCTGCCCCGACTCCCGGAACCGTCGCCGGAGCTCGGTAATGTTCTTGACATTGAGCCCCGTGAAATCCGCGAGGTAGAGAACGTCTGACCCGCCGAACCCCTCGATCAGCTGCGCCGTCGCCTTGATCTTGTCTTCCCTGGTACGCTGCGCCATGAGGGCTACGTCCCTGTTTCTTTAAAGCGGCCGCCGCTTCGCTGGCGGTCGCTCGCCGTGGTCTCTTCGCCGGCTCGCCTTAAGCGCTCTTCCGGAATTCCGAAGGCTCGATCTTGATTCCCGGCCCCATCGTGCTCGATACCGTAATGCCCTTGACGTAACCGCCTTTCGCCGCAGCCGGGCGGGCACGCAACACCGCATCCATGAAGCCCTGGAAGTTCTCCTCGAGCTTAGCGATCTCGAACGAAGCCTTACCGATCGGCGCGTGCAGATTGCCGGTACGATCGACCCGGAACTCGATGCGCCCCGCCTTGAGCTCGCGCACCGCCTTGCCGATGTCCATGGTCACTGTGCCGGCCTTCGGCGTCGGCATCAGTCCGCGAGGCCCCAACACCCTGCCGAGCTTGGCCACATCTCGCATCACATCAGGCGTGGCCACCACGGCATCGAAATCGAGCCACCCTTGCTGGATCTTCTCAATATTATCCTTGCCGACGAAGTCAGCTCCCGCCTCCTCGGCCTCTCGCGCCTTATCTCCTTCGGCGATGGCCAGAACGCGTATCGTCTTGCCGGTACCGTGCGGCAGATTGACCGTGCCGCGCACGATCTGGTCCGCGTGTCTCGGGTCGACGTTCAAGCGTACTGCCGCGTCGACGGTCTCGTCGAACTTGGCCGAGGCCAGGCTCTTCACCGCCTCGAGGGCTTCTCGAAGTCCGTAGTACTTTGCGCTGTCCCGCTTCTCAGCGGCCGTAAGATATCGCTTCCCGTGCTTCGCCATCAGTCCGCTACCACGATGCCCATCGATCGTGCCGTCCCTTCTATCATGCGCATGGCGGCTTCGACCGACGCGGCGTTGAGATCTTCCTTCTTCGTCTCGGCGATTCTCCTGACCTGATCGCGGCTAACCGTCGCCACCTTGGTCCGGTTCGGCTCGCCGGACGCCTTGTCGATACCCGCTTCCTTCTTCAGCAGCACCGCGGCGGGCGGTGTCTTGGTAATGAAACCGAACGACCGGTCGGCGTAGACTTCGATCTCCACGGGAATCGTCACACCCGCTTGACTCTGCGTCCTGGCGTTAAACTGCTTGCAGAAGTCCATGATGTTCACCCCGTGCTGACCCAAAGCGGGGCCGACCGGAGGCGCAGGCGTCGCCTGTCCGCCAGGAACTTGCAGTTTGATGAAGCCGATGACTCTCTTCTTTGGCTTAGCCATTCTCTCTCAGTGCCGCGGTGGGCGGCGCAACTGCCTAGTATCCCTTGAGCTGCGTGTAATCCAGCTCGATGATCGTCGTGCGACCGAAGAGCGAGACCTGTACCTTGACCTTCCCCTTCTCGTGGTCGATGTGTTCGACGGTACCGGCGAAGTCGCTGAACGGCCCCTCGGCCACTTCCACCGACTGCCCCACGTAAAAGGGAACCCTCTGGTCCTCATCGGCCCCCTCGACCGCGACGGCGGTCTCGACTCCGAGGATCTTGTTGACCTCTTCCTCACGCAGTGGCTGTGGCAGAGTGCCTCCACCCACAAACTTGATCACTCCCTGAATGTTGTTGATCTCATGCATGGTCCGCTCGTTGAGGACCATCTTGACCAGCACGTATCCCGGATAGAGGCGCTTGCTCTTGGAGACCTTCTTGCCGCCCTTGATCTCGACGACTTCGTGGGTCGGAACGAGCACCTCTTGAATCTCTTTCTCCTCGATCGATTCGCCGTCCTCTTCGTCGATTCGGTGGAGGATCAGCGTCATGACCTTCTTCTCGTGGCCTGCGTACGTCTGGACCGCGTACCACTTCGCCTGTGTCTCGATAGTTTGATCGCTCATCAGGCACCTAGCAGGCGGATCGTTATGGCGACGGCCTCGCGGAATATCAGGTCCATCAAGCCGATGATGCCGGCCACGACCAGCACGAAGACGATGATCACGGCCGTGGCGTTGCGCAGCTGTTCAAAGTCCGGCCACGTCACCTTCTTCAATTCTGCCGGCACCTGCGACATGAACTCGCGCAGACGACCGATACCCTCGAACATCGCCACTGTTACTTCGTCTCCTTATGCGGAGTATGCTTGCCGCAGCGCCGGCAGAACTTCTTGAACTCCACACGCTCCGGGTGGTTCTGCCGGTTCTTCGTCGCTTGATAGTTCCGGTCCTCGCACTTTGTGCAGGCCAGCGTAATCTTCAGTCGGTTCGTCGCCATTCTCTGACTCAGTAATCAGTGTTTGGTTTTCGGTGATCGGCCGCAGGGTACTCACGCCCCACTGGATACCGATCACTGACGACTGATTACTCCAATATCTTCGTCACGACTCCGGCTCCCACCGTCCGCCCACCTTCGCGGATCGCAAACCGAAGCCCCTCTTCCATCGCGATCTGCGTGATCAACGTGATCGTCATCGTC
>JBDHAI010000273.1:0-3940 GCA_039588155.1 Gemmatimonadota bacterium
GGACGCTGAGGTCATGAAGATTCTGGGCGGAAACGCTCGGCGCGTCCTCGAGTTGGGCTGGCGTTGAGGTCACACCAGGCGGCCGGCAGCGAGGGTTTGAGATGAATCGAGACGAGAAAACGGACGCTCAGTTCCGCGACACCGATGTCCTTCTGGACATGCCCAGCACGCAGGGGATGTCGCACGCGCGCACTCAGTCGGAGTTACTGCAAGAGACGCAGTGGCCGGGCAAGCGGGTTTTCCGCAAGGCGAAGGACTACCTGAAGATTCAGGTGGCTCTCTGGGGTTGGCACTACGTGAAGAGTCGCCTCGGCGGCAAGTACCCGTTCGCGTTCTACAAGTCAGGCGACGAGGATCAGGGGGTCTATCCGCTCAGCCCCGCGGTGGTCGGCGACGCTTCGCCGGCGGCAGTCAAAGTGTCGCTGACCGGTGACTGGGCGTCTGGCACGGCGGACGCCGACGCGGTGGGCCGGGCGATGGCCGACGGAGACCCACAGTTCACCATCCACCTCGGCGACATCTATTACGTGGGCACCAAGAAAGAGATCGTCGAGAACATGCTGGGCGGCAAAACGCTCTGGCCGCTGGGCTCGCGGGGGAGCTTCTCACTGAACGCTAACCACGAGATGTACGCCAGAGGTAAAGCCTACTTCAAGCACCTGCTTCCCGCGCTCGGCCTGCGAGATGCCACGAGCGGCACGCAGCAGGGTCAGGGTGCCAGCTATTTCTGTTTGAAGAGCGACGACTGGCTCGTCGTGGGTCTCGATACGGGCTATAACTCCGTCGGCATCCCGGTACTGGAAAAGATCTTCAAGCCGAGCTGCAAGCTCGAGAAGAAGCTGATGGCTTGGCTCAGGGAGGAGGTGCGAATACACGAGGACCGGCGGCGCGGCGTAGTCCTGTTGAGCCACCATCAGTACTACTCGCAGTTCGAATCGTACTTCGACCGGCCGGCCGCACAGCTGTCTCGACTGATCGATCGGCCTGTGCTCTGGTTTTGGGGGCATGAGCACCGTCTGGCGATCTACGGCAAGAACGCCACCCGTAAAGGTAAGCTCCAGGCCTATGGTCGCTGCGTGGGGCACGGCGGCCTACCCATCGAGGACATCCGCGACATTCCCAAGGAGGACGACAAACACCAGGTCGGCCTCGTCTTCTACGACAAGCGTAGCCAGAAAGAGATCGGCTACTCGGAGACGCCCGTGGGCTTCAACGGTTACGCCGATCTCGTCTTCCAGGGCAATCGCTTGACGGTGGACTACCGCGACGCCGGCGCGACGTTGCTCCGCGAAGTTTGGGAGGTCGGAACCGCTGGAAATCTGCGGGGGGTATCGATCGAGCAGCTGGTTCAGGGCGAGGGCCTCGTGATCCACCCGGGTGCCAGCCTGGAAGACGCGCAAAGGTAGCTGCTCTCCGTTCAATCCTAGTTGTGGCCGCCGGGCGGGTTGGCTAGACTGTGACCCGTTTCCGACAGGCTGAACCAGCGCCGGAATCGGGTGAGTCGGCCCCTCCCGATGCCGGCGTCCTTTCCCAGAGGCACTCGGCGATGCCGGCAGGCGCCGATCCACAGCGGAGGGTGGGATGAGCAGCGAGGCCAACCTGGATCTTCTCTGTATCAACACGATCCGCACTCTTTCCATGGACGCCGTGCAGAAAGCGAACTCCGGCCACCCCGGCGCACCGATGGGTCTGGCGCCGGTGGCCTATTGCCTGTGGCAGCGCTTCCTGCATTACGATCCCGAAGACCCCGTCTGGCCGAACCGCGACCGCTTCGTGCTGTCGGCCGGTCACGCGTCGATGCTCCTCTACTCGCTCTTGCACCTGGCCGGCGTCAAACAGCTTGACGACGACTCCAAACCGACGGGAGGTTTGGCGGTGCCGTTGGAAGAGATCGAGCGGTTCCGACAGCTCGAGAGCCGCACTCCCGGCCACCCCGAGTACGGCTTGACCTCCGGCGTCGAGACGACGACGGGGCCGCTGGGGCAGGGGGCCGCGGCCAGCGTCGGGATGGCGATGGCCGGGCGCTGGCTGGCCGAGCGTTACAACCGGCCCGACTTCGACATCTTCGACTACAACGTCTACGCCATAGCGGGCGACGGCTGCATGATGGAGGGTATCTCCAGCGAAGCGGCATCGCTGGCGAGTCATCTCAAGCTCTCCAACCTCTGCTGGATCTACGACAACAACCGGATCAGCATCGACGGACCGACCACGCTGGCGTTCACCGAGAACGTGGCCGACCGCTTCCGGGCCTACGGCTGGAACGTGACGCGGGTGCCGGACGCCAACGACCTGTCAGCGCTGGAAGATGCGTTCAAGACGTTCCAGTCGACCGATGACCGGCCCACGCTGATCGTCGTCGATAGCCACATCGCCTTCGGCGCGCCAACCAAGCAGGACGACGCCGACGCCCACGGCTCGCCGCTCGGCGAGGACGAGGTTAAGGGAGCCAAACGCAACTACGGCTGGCCGGAGGACGCCCACTTCCTCGTGCCCGACGGCGTGCGCGAGCACTTCGCCGCCGGGGTCGGGGCCCGGGGCCGCGTATTACGTGACAAGTGGATGGAGACGTTCGCCGCCTACAAGGAGAAGTATCCCGAGCTTGCCCAACAGATCGAGCAGATGCAGCGCCGGCGGTTGCCCGAAGGTTGGGACCAGGACATTCCGGACTTCCCCGCCGACGCCAAGGGCGTCGCGACCCGCGCCTCCTCCGGTAAGGTGCTCAACGCCGTTGCGCAGAACGTCCCCTGGCTGCTGGGCGGCGCCGCCGACCTCACACCCTCGACCAAGACGCTGCTGACCTTCGACGATGCAGCAGGCGACTTCGAGCCTGGCAACTACCGGCCGCGCAACCTGCGTTTCGGTGTGAGGGAGCATGCCATGGGCGCCATCCTCAACGGCCTCTCACACAGCAAGCTGCGGCCCTACGGGGCGACCTTCCTTGTGTTCAGCGATTACATGCGCCCATCCATCCGGCTGGCCGCGCTGATGGGGCTGCCGGTCATCTACGTCTTCACCCACGACTCCATCGGGGTGGGCGAGGACGGGCCCACACATCAGCCGGTGGAGCAGCTCGCCGCCCTCCGCGCCATTCCGGGCCTCGTAGTCATCCGGCCGGCCGACGCCAACGAGGTGGCCGAGACCTGGCGGCTGATCATGGAGTTTCAGCGGGTACCGGTAGCGCTGGCGCTGAGCCGTCAGAACCTGCCCACCCTCGACCGCGCCAAGTACGGATCTGCGGGGGGCGTAGCCCGCGGGGCCTACGTGCTGGCCGATACACCCGACGGCGAGCCCGACGTGATCTTGATGGCGAGCGGTAGCGAGGTCGCCTTGTGCGTGGAGGCCCACGAGCGACTGGTCGGCGAGGGCGTCGCGGCACGCCTGGTCAGCTTTCCGTCGTGGCAGCTGTTCGAGCGACAGGACCAGAGGTACCGGGACAGCGTTCTGCCGCCGACGGTCAGGGCACGGGTCGCCGTGGAGCAGGCGGTGGCTCAGGGCTGGGACCGCTACGTGGGCCCGACTGGGTCGGTCGTGGCCATGGAAACTTTTGGCGCCTCCGCACCGATTGAGGACGTGCAGAAGCACTTCGGCTTTACGGCCGACAACGTGGTGAGTGCCGTCAAGCAGCAGCTCGCCCTGGTGAGCTAACGGGAGATCGAGCGATGATCGCAGGGCTGTCCTACAAGCTTCCCGCCGAAGCCCGCGCCGCGGTCGAAGCGTCACTCGACGACTGGCGCGCGGGCGAAAAGGTCGGGAAGCTCTGGGCGCGTGAGGCGTCGCTGTGGACTGGAGACGACGAGGCCGATTGGCTCGGCTGGCTCGACATCACGGAACAGCAGCTGGAGGGCCGGGAGCGGTTTGGGCAGGTCGCCGAGATGGTCAGCGCGGGCGGCTTCACCCACCTGCTGCTCCTGGGCATGGGCGGGTCGAGCCTCTGCCC
>JBDHAI010000274.1:0-3907 GCA_039588155.1 Gemmatimonadota bacterium
GGCTGGCCATCGGCGAGACGACCATCGGCGGCCGGCGCGACCTGCGGAACGACGAAGGACTGTTCCTGATCGAGAACCTCCAGGCCATCGCGCTGGAGCGGACGGCCACAGCCCGCGAGGCGATCCAACTGATCGGCGAGCTCGTGAAGGAGTACGGCTACGGCGACAATGGCGAATGCCTGACGTTCGCCGACTCGAAGGAGGTCTGGCACTTCGAGATCATGGGCGCGGGCCCCATCGAGACCGGCGCCGTCTGGGCGGCGGTGCGCATCCCCGATGGCCACGTGGGCGTGTCCGCCAACATCCCGCGAATCAGCACGCTCGATCTGGACGACTCCGATCACTACATGGCCAGCGAGAACGTTCACACGCTGGCCGAAGAGATGGAGTGGTGGGATCCCGCAAGCGGCGAGGAGTTCAAGTGGTGGAAGGCGTACGGCAGTACCGATCGGGAAGGGAATCCGCGAAAGCCTTACTCGACGCGTGAGTTCTTCATTCTCAGCACGCTCGCTCCGTCGCTGAACCTGACGATGGACATGGAGGAGCTGCCATTCACGGTCAAGCCCGACGAGAAGGTCTCGGTGCGCGATGTGATGCGCTACTACCGCGAGACCTATGAGGGGACTGAGTTCGACATGACCAAGAACCTCGTCGTCGCCAACCCGGCGTACGCCACGAACGGCGGCAAAGAGCCGGAGTTCATCAAGAGTCCGATCGTCAACAACTGGTCGGTGCGCGATATGGCGGAGCTGGCGAACACGTTGAACCCGGGCAGCGTGGAGATCAATCGCACCATCGCCGTCGCTCGCTGCTCATACTCGCAGATCATCCAGGCCCGCGATTGGCTGCCGCCGGAGATCGGCACGGTGGCCTATTTCTCCTTCGACAATCCCGGCCAGAGCCCGCGCATCCCCATCTGGGCCGGGGTGACGGAGCTGCCGGAGAGCTTCAAGACCGGCTGCCAGAAGAGCTACCGGACCGATTCCGCCTGCTGGTGGTATCGCCGCGCCAACCGGCTGTCGATGATCAAGTGGGGTTGGGCGCGGGAGTACTTGGAGGGCGCCGTGGCTGAGTATGAGGATCAGCTGTTCGCTGAGCAGCCACTGATCGAACAGAGGGCCGTTGAGCTGATGCGCGGCGAAGATGGGGACGACCCGATGGCGTACCGGCAGTTCCTAAACCGCTACACCCACAACTTCGCCCGGGCCACCATGCAGAAGTGGTGGGAGCTGGGCGACTTCTTCTGGGCCGAGTTCGCGAGAGGCTGGTGATTGTCAAAAGCGAGTGAAGAGTGAAGGGTGAAAAGCGAAGTCGTGAGTTCTTGCATCGTCCAGCATCAATTTTCACTTTTCACTCTTCACTTCGAAGTCAAGGACATGGTGGAATCCGCCGTAGCCACTACCGCTCAAGATAGCGTGGACACGTCGCGCTGCATCTTGAGGAGTGTTTTCTCATGGCTAAGTCTCTGACCGCGGGAATCCTCGCCGCCTTGGTCGCTTTCACTCTCGCGATGCCCTCGCCGGCTGATGCCCAGGTCGACAAGATCAAGCGGGCCGCCCAGAAGGAGGCCGACAAAGCCCTCGACAATCTGTTGGAGGACGCCGTTCGCTGCGGTTTGGGTGACAGAGATTGTGTAGACAAGGCGAAGAAAGACGGTCAGCCGGTCGTGATCGTCGACGGTGACGGCAACGTGATCACCGACGAAGACGGGAACCCGGTGACCGATCCCGATGAGGCGGAACGCCGAGCGCAAAAGCCGGGCGACGGCGTATGGCGGAACTATGACTATACACCAGGTAAGGTTGTGCTGAGGGCGACGGACTTCGCCGACGAACCGGTCGGCCGCTTCCCCGTCAGCCAACTCGAGTACGTCAAAGGCAACATGCAGATCGTCGAGTTGAACGGAGTCAAGGTGCTGGAGGCTTCGGGTAACAGTGTGTTTCGGGTGGCTCTGTCGGAGGAATTACAGGAAGACTTCAGGCTCGAGTTTCTGCTTCAGGTCGGAACGCCCAACATGGCGACCCGGGTCTTCTTCGAACCTTTCGAGGGCGCCTACGCTCGCTACGAGGCTCAGTACCTGCACCTCGATGGGCGACCGGGTATCTATTTCCAGTCACAGCCGGTGTCCAATATCGATGGCGCTCGCCGCCTGGCCGACGAGATGACGCCGGTCCGGTTCCAGGTCGATGGCGAATACGCGATTCTCTACATCGGCACAGAGCGAGCGGCGAACATCCCCAACGCGAAGTTCCTCAAGTCGAATGTCATCGAATTCCAGCTGGGTGGGAACCGAAACTATCAGACCTATATCACCGACATCACGGCCGCGGTGGGCCTCGACAAGCTCTACGACGCCCTCATGGAGGAGGGTGAGTACACGACGCGCGGTATCTACTTCGACCTGGACAGCGACGCGATCCGGCCCGAGTCGACGCCGACGCTGGATGAGATCCTGGAAACTCTGGATTCGCACCCCGAGCTGAAACTGGCCATCGAAGGGCACACCGACAGCACGGGCGAAGCGGACTACAATCAAGAGCTATCCGAGCGTCGAGCCCAGTCGGTCGTTCAGTACCTCGTGAGCCACGGAGTGGATGCGGAGCGGCTCCAAGCCGTGGGTCGCGGCGAGTCGGACGCGGTGGCGGACAACGAAACTCCGGAAGGCAGACAGCAGAATCGCCGAGTCGTCATCAAACTCGCGAGCGAGTAGCCCTAGCCGCACACCTAACTTGCTTGACGAGGCTCGCAAAGACTTCCATCGTTCGCGCCAGTAGTGCGATAGTGTCGGGGCGGCACGATGGGAGGAGTACGAAGGTGATGAGGCGAATCCTCAAGGTGGTGAAGTGGGGAGTCGTGTTGTTCGTGGGGATGCTGATACTGTTTACCGGTTGGTTCCTCACCCGGCCGACGCTCCCTTCGGACGTCTACGACGTGTTCCGGTCGCCATCCGTCGAGAGCCCGTACGCTGCGCCGGCGGATAGCGCTCAGGCGTGGGCCCAAGCCGTCGCCCGAGACCTCGGTCTTCCGTCCATCTCCTTGGCGGTCGGCGCGGACGGGGAAGTCGTGTGGGCATTGGCCGTCGGCCAAGCGGACCTCGATGACCGCATAAGCACCTCGGTCAACACACCGTACCGCATCGGCAGCGTCTCCAAGGCCGTGGCCTCGGTAGGCCTGGGGCGCCTGGTCCAGGACGGCCGCATCGACCTGGACGCGCACGTGCGGACGTACGTGCCGACGTTCCCCGAAAAACGGTGGCCCGTGCCCGTCCGGCTGCTTGCCGGACACATGGGAGGAGTGCGCCACTACGCGAGTGGTTTCGGCCGCACGTTCCTGAAGGAGATGTTCAACCGGGAGCGCTACACTTCGGTCACCGATGCGCTGGAAATCTTCGTGGACGACCCGCTGCTCTACGAGCCCGGCACCGGATTCCAATACAGCACCCACGGCTACACCCTCCTCAGCGCCGTCCTCGAAGGCGCCGCCGGCCAACCGTACCTAGCCTTCATCAACGAGGCGGTCTTCGTGCCTTTAGGCATGGATCGCACAGGGCCCGACGACGGGACCGCCATCGATCCATTACCCGCGGTGCCGTATCACATGGACAAGTTGATCGGTCCCTTATTTGTCCGACTCGGACTACCAGAAAAACCGCTCAGGGCGCGGTACGTTCGACCGCCGGACGCCGACCCCAGCTACAAGTGGGCGGCGGGCGGTCTCCTCTCCACCGCATCCGACCTGGTGCGCATGGCCAACGCCCTCATGAGCTACGAGTTCCTGGACAGCGCTACCGTGGAGCTTTTGTGGGAACCGCAGCGCCTATCCGACGGCTCGATGAACCCCCAGCGTTACGGGATGGGCTGGCGCATCGACCGAGAAGCCGAGCTCTTGGGTCTGGCCGATTCTGTCC
>JBDHAI010000275.1:0-4896 GCA_039588155.1 Gemmatimonadota bacterium
CGAGCGTTTCCGCCCAGAATCTTCATGACCTCAGCGTCCGTTAGGCCGCGCTCCAGCAACATCTCGGTTACCCGCCCCAAGTGTGAGGCATCCTTGACGTCGTCGGGCGGGTCGGTGAAGCCGTCGAAGTCGGTCCCGAGGACCACCGTGTCCCAGGAGCCACTGACATCGTGGATGTGCTCGCAGGTCTTCCAGATGACGTCCAGGCCGTTCTTGGGGTTCTGGGCATCCAGCCAATAGTTCATGAATATCACCCCTACCGCTCCGCCGCTCGCCGCGATCGTGAGGATCTCGTCGTCGGCGAGGTTGTAGGGGTCAGGGTTGTAGCGAGTGACGCCCACGTGGCTCGCCACGATGGGACGCGCGTCGCCCAACTCGGCATACACCGCCGACCGGGCCGCCGGCGTGCAGTGCGAGACGTCCACGATCATCGGCAGCGTCTTCATCTTCGCCAGAACCGCGCGCCCGAAGTCGCTGAGCGGCGGTTCTCCGCCAATCCCCAGATCGAAATCGCAGACGTTGTCCAAGATCATGCCTCGCGGAACACCTCGCACATGCGTCGCCAGGCCGTTGGGATAGAAGTGGCACAGCGTGAGCAGCGCCACGCCACGCTCCGCCAAGACCTCGAGATTGTCCGGGTCGCCCTCCAAAACGTGCGCACCCTCTACGGTATGAATGACCGCCAATTTGCCTGCCGCCCGGATACGTACGACGTCGGCCGCCGAGAGTGCCAGCTCGACACGGTCCGGCCGGCGGTCGATCTCGCGCTCCATGGCGTCCGCCATCTCCAGCGCGCGCGCGAGCGGGCTCCCCTCCAGCAGCTTGCGGGCAAAGAGTTGAGCGGCCGATTTAAGGAACGGGCAATCGTCGAAGAGCTGGCGCTCCGGCAGATGTAGGGACGACCAGATGACGCCGACGCCGCCCTTCGCCAGCATCTTGAAGTCGGAGCGCGAGGAGAACGGGTCGAACGTCTTACCCGACCAGGCATGCCGCCAGAGGTTGCGCCCGAACAAGTATGTCTTGAGTGAGGGGTGGACGTGGACATCGGTGAGCGGCGCCTCCCGATGCAGCCGCTCGCGGTCATAGCCGGCCGCAGGGTAACCGGGTCGGAAGAGACCCCGTCATAGCTCGGTGGACCAACGGATCAGGAAGTGCCAGGTCAAGATCCTGAACCGCTCCACCTCGAGCGCCTCGGAGAGAGGGATGCCGTAGCGGACATCGGCGTAGAGCATGGAGCCGCCCGTCAACTTGTAGCCAAGCCGGGCGCCCAGCGGAAGCGTCCACTCGGTCTTCGCGCTACTGAAGCCAGTCGAGCAGTCGATCTTGCTGCCCTCGATCGTCACATCGCAGTCGATGGGAACACCGACGGCGAGCCCTCCGTACAGCCCGGCATCCCACTTGGCGCCGACCGGCAGGATGAAGTTGGCCATCAGCGGAACCTCCACGTAGCCCACGTCCAGCTCGATGTTCTGAGCGTTAGAGGTTAGCGCTTTACCGCCCTTCCGCGAGTAGTCCAACTCCAGGACGAGCGACCAGTTCCGCTCGTACAGCAGCTCCAGGTAAGCCCCGGCAAACCAGTTCCACTTGAAATCGGAGGACACGATGAAATCGCCGGTCAGTTTAGAATAGGTCGCCCCGCCTACCAGACCGCCGCGCAGCTGAGCCGCTGCCGGACTCGCCGATCCGAGCCCCAGGCCAATCGCCAAAGACGCTAACACCACCGTTCGCCGCATGGCCGCCCCCGCCGTGAAGGGTTCACAGAAGACTGCCGCACGCTCACAATATCGGACCCGACCTCGCCTTTCGCGAGTCGGCCCAGGTGGCACGAAAATCGCCCCTACTTACCGCACGTGCTCCGGTCTCGGGAGCGATGGCCGCAGCGTCGGTCGCTGCGATTTAGACAGATTGACCGACCCAAACCACCGTGATCATCGCCCTTTGAGCGTGCCCGCCCCCGGCAGGCGCCGCGAGACCGGGAATCGAGGCGGGGCCGGCTGTTGCGCTGGCGCACCACCTTCGGGCGCAGCCTTGTGTCCCCGCCCACAAGCGAGATATTCAGATGGACCGCGCTGACCGCGGGACGGTTTTCTCCCGGAGGCCGCTGCGGAAACAGAGTGGGTGCCGGTGGGTAGTACGCGAGTAGAGACTACAACGGATTTGATTTGATACACACGCGAGACGACTGGCCACGAGACCCCGGCGGTGTTGCCGCCGGCTCACGAAGGGCGCCGTCCGGACGCCAAGGAGGGCCGCCGCCGTTCGACCCGGAGGACGACGAGCCGGGCAGCAAGCGGGTCATTCGGCCCGAGGTCTTCGAGGAGTTGGCGGGTCGGCGCGGGCTTCTCTCTAGGCTCAAGAAGTTCTCCGGCTACGTCGCCCTGGCGGCGGTAGGCTTCATCCTCGCCGTCGTCCTGCTGAAGCCGGGTTCCAACGGCGGCACGACGCCTCAGACCTACAGCCCGCCGACCGAGCCGCCGGCCGCAAGCACGCGTGCGTCGGGCGTGTTCAGTTCGAATCCCATCGGCCGTCTCATGGTGGACAACGAGCTACCCGACAACGCTTGGTTGGAAATCGACGGCAGAGTCTACACGTCGGGTTTGGGCATTGACTTTCCGCTACGCGTGGTGGGTGACACGACCCACAAGGTGGCGGTCCACGCCCGGGGCTACACGTCGTGGGAGTCGGAGGTCTACGTTCCCAAGGATACGTTGGTCCGACTCAGCGTGACGATAGCGCTCACCGAGGCGGCGCAGGCCGAAATGCGCGCGACGCAGCGTCCCGAAAGGCAGCCCGAGCAACGTCAAGCGGAGCCGCCGCTGACGCAGCCGACGCGGGCCGACACGCGCCCGGCGTTTCCCAACGCTTTGCGTGACTCCTTGATCCTCGCCCTGGAGGAGGGTCGGGTTTTTCACGATATCGGACGCTACTTCGACGCCGCCACACAATACCGCTACGTCCTCGACCGGGTGGCCGGTGCCTCCGTGCAGTATCGCAGCTCGAGTGTCATGGAGATGCTGCGGGCGCGCGCGGACAGCGCTATGCAAGCCGCACGTCTCGACTGTCGGTCGGAGAATCGGGAGAGTTGTCCGTAGCGCTTCGGTCGAACCCGCTCTCAGGTCCTCAGAAGCCCGTCCAAACGAAACGACCCTGGTAGGTCAGCGGCACGTTCGGACAATCGACGCAGTAGAAGGCGAGTATCCAGGTGCCCTGCTCGAGTCGCAGATTGAGACCCTGCTCGCTGCTGCGGTCGTTGCTATTGTCGCCGGGCCCGCGAGCGCAGATCGGCTGTCCATTACTGGCGCGCAAGTAGTCGACCGGCGGCTGCCCGACGGCGAGACAGAGTTTGAAGTCGAGGTCGGCATCCTGTTGCCACTCGGCCGAAAAATCGAAGGTCGCGGCAAAGCCCGTACGGAACCAGAAGAAGTTGGTATCCGCCGGAGCCGCTTTTTGAGGATCGGAACTCAAGAACCGCTCCCAAGGCAGCGAGCGGATGCGCAAGCCGTTATTCAGTGGAAACCTATCATTCGGCTCGAAGTCGTCCGTGACGGTCCCATCGCTATCAAAGGTCCAATGTGTCAGGACGTTGTTCCGTGGTGCACCGTTGTCGTCCACCAGATTATGGAGTCGCAGCCGGCCGGAGTTGGCGCCGGCCGGGACCCGGAACTCCAATCGGGTCGACGTCACGTTGTCCACCCATCCTATGGTCCCGTTGGGAAACTCGACCCAAGTGCTGGGCGTAAAGCGGTGAACGTCTGAAGCGTCGAGCCGCACGTCGTCGCCGAAGTCACCATTGTCCTCGGACGTAGGCCCGTAGAACCGTTCCTCGTTGACATTCACCGACAGGGTGCGAGACAAGCTGGCGTAAGGAAGCTTAGGCTTGTCGAATGTCGCCCGTATGTTGGTCGTGCCGACATCACGGACGAACGCGTCTCCCTTCTTATTATCGAGGATCTGGATGACCGACGTGTTCGTGGAGGTGAACCTGCGGCCCGAAGAGCTGATCGCTTCGCCGCTGCGAGTGTCGATGACATCGGCGCGGTAGTCGACCTCATCTCCCATCACCGGCGAGCTCGGGCCTCTCAGGTCCACGAGATAGGTGGTCACCCGCAGTGGAACGTTGGCGTTCGCCTTGGGAAGGTTGGGCTCGCTGAAGTCCACCGACACCACTGCCGTTCCAGTGTCGGCGAATACCGCACGGCCCGTGGCCGGGTCCAAGATCGTAATGATGTCCGGATTCGAAGACGAGAACGACGGGTCGACGATCGCGATCGGCACACCACCCTTCTGCGCCGAGACGCTGAACTGCACGCTGTCGGTGACCAGCGTGTCCCCTGTTTCGATGCTACCGGATGACAGCGAGGCGACCGAAAATTGCAGCGAAAAGTCCGTGACGTTCACGGGGATGACGGCCGTGAGCGGCTCTCCCGGCACCACGGGGAGCAGGAAGGTCACTGTGACCTCCGCCTCACCGGGGCCCGTAAGCTCCGCGATTCCGCTGTTTGCATCCATGAACTGCAGAACATCGGTATCCGAGGAAACAAACTGCGCCAGCGTACCGACCTTTCTGCCGTCCTTCCGCGTGACGGTAGCGTTGATTAGCACCGTGTCACCGACCAGCGTGTCGCCCGCTGTGACGATCGCAGACTCCAGCGAGATGCTCACCGATAGACTGTCGACCGCGACCACCATGGCCGCCTGCAACATGCTGTCGGGGAACTCTGCCGCCTGGAAGCTGACCGCTACCGTCGCCAGGCCGGTGCTCTCGAAGAGGGCGACACCCGTGGTCGCGTCGAGGATCCTCACCACGCTGGAGTCCGACGACTCGAACAGAGGTTCCGAGGCACGGAACAGGGTGCCGTCTCGGGTCACGGTCACGCCGAACTGCACGCTATCCCC
>JBDHAI010000276.1:0-3894 GCA_039588155.1 Gemmatimonadota bacterium
CACGCTCTGAATCGGCGCCGGCCACTTGAGTCGGAGTCCTGGTTCGGCCTGGCGCGAGTACTTGCCAAACGTCAGCACGACTCCGACCTCCTCGGGTCCCACTGTGAACACCGAACTCCAAAGCAAGAGGACGCCCAGCAGGGCCAGCCCGCCAGCGCCCACAGCCTTGATTGGGATGTCCTGCGGGCGCAACCGACTCAGGTCGACACCCTGAGGCCCTCGCGACTCCATAAGAGTTCCTCCTATTCAAATTGATCGATGATGTTCGATATCGTGAGGAGTCTAGCCCCCTGGCCCCCTTACTACAAGGAGAGCCCGACTACCCGAAGATCAGATGTCCCGCAGAACCGGCACGATTGCACCCTTCCTCTCGGGCAACTGGAAAGCTGCTGAGACAGCAGCGCAGCGTTTATCTCGGTGGGCGCCGGCGCGACTCGTGCGTGTGGTTATTCCGCGGTCGCTTCGGCCACATCATCAACCGCATAGCACGCCAACAGCTCTCTTAAAGCGTTCAGGCTCGCATCCGGATGTCTCTCAAGGAAAAGGACGATGATCCGCACATTATTGGCGCGGCGAAACTGTTGCCTCGAGCGAAAATGTCTCTGTCCGTCACGCCAAAGAACGTTCTTGTGACAACCTTTCGCCAAACACTCGACCGCCAATCCATGCTACACAGCGCACCCGACTGTGCCACTATTGTGCCGTAACTCAGCGGGAAATACCGGCAGAGAACTGCAAACGGGGCCGACTAATCCGGCCCTGAATGCCCTGTGTAGTGCCGTTTTGTGTCGTTCTGTGTCGCTGAGTACTGAGGCTGACCGGGACTCTTAGTCCGTGGGTTAGGCACTGCTAGCGGACACGCCCGACCGGGCGTGTCCACCTTCGTGCGTGACCGCTGTGACAGTCACAGGTCACGGACAGTCAGGCCGTAGCGGTTGACGCTGAGTCCGTGGCCCGTAGAAGAACTAGTGTGGCTTTTCCGAGCCGCACAGAATATGCGGCTCAGTGCTTGAGAATCTGGCGACCGTTGGAAAAAGCTTGTTGATTCAAGCTCAACAGCTTCTCTGGGATACGCGCCTTCAAGGTCTCATCCCACACCTGTTCGGGGATTTCCAGTAAAGCGGCCAAAGCGCCTAGAAGCACGACATTGGCCGCCCGGTGATTCCCGACCGCGATGGCTGTCTCGGTCGCCTTCACCGCCACGACGTTGAAGCCCTTGCGCTCCAGAGACTCGATGGCATCGTCGGGGTACGGCCGCTCGTCGCCGACGCGGATCGGTTCGACCTTGTGGTCGTTGACGATGATCGTCCCGCCCGGCTTCACGAAGTGGGCGTAGCGCAGGGCCTCCAACTTCTCCAACGCCAGCAGGAAGTCGACATCGCCGCGCCGGGCCATGGGCGAGTAGACACGATCGCCGAAGCGCACGTGACTGAACACCGCGCCGCCCCGCTGGGCCACACCGTGGAACTCGCCTTGCTTTACGTCTTTGCCGGCGGCGATGGCCGCTAACGCGAGCAGCTCGCTGGCCAGGATGGCTCCCTGCCCTCCCACACCCGCGATCAGCACGTTCGTCACGGCCATCGGTCACGCCTCCCCGACGCGAGCGATCGCATCGGCGGGACAGAGCTGGGCGCACATCGAGCAGCCCACGCACTCCCAGTCGCGGATGTATGGGAGGTCATTCTCCCAGACCAGCGCCGGGCAGCCCGTCTCGAAGCAATCCTCGCAGAGGACGCATTCCTCGGGGACGACCTGATACGGTACGCGTTCCCTGGCCTTTTCCTCCGGCAGCAGGTTGCAGTGCCGCTGCGCAATGATCACCGCGGGCCCGTCGTGGGCGAGCCCGGAGTTGATGGCTCGCTCGGTAGCTTCCAGGTCCCAGGGATCCACGACCTCGACGTGCTCCACACCAAGAGAGCGGATCAACGTCTCGTAGTCCACGGCCGGCGCCGCCGTGCCTTTCAGCGTGTGACCGGTGCCGGGGTGTTCCTGGTGGCCGGTCATGCCGGTGGTCCCGTTGTCCAGCAGGATCGTGGTCGTCGGGACCTGGTTGTAGGCGGCGCTGACCAAGCTGGACAAACCCGAGTGCAAGAACGTGGAGTCGCCGATGACGGCCACGACCCTGTCCTCGCCGGCCCGGTTGAAGCCGGTGGCGTTTCCGATGCTGGCGCCCATGCAGAAGGTTGTGTGCATCGCATCGAAAGGCGGCAGGCATCCCAAGGTGTAGCAACCGATGTCGCCGGCCACCAGCACGCCCAGCTTCTTCAGAGTGCTGAACACGCCGCGGTGCGCGCAGCCGGCGCATAAGACCGGTGGGCGCGGCAGGATGTTCAACTCCTGGCTGAAGTCGGCTGGAACGGGGGTATCGATTAGACCAGCGGCCACCAGGTCGGCGCTCAACTCGCCGATGTTGGTGAACCGCTCTTTTCCGATCACGTTCGTTATGCCCAAGCCCGCCATCTCGCCTTCGATGAACCCTTCGCTCTCCTCGACGACGTAGACGGTTTCGAAACGAGCACAGAACTCGCGAAGTCGCTGCTTCGGCAGCGGGTAGATCATGCCTAACTTGAACACCGAGGCTTCGGGCATGACTTCTTTCACGTACTGGTAAGGGATGCCGTGGCTGACGACACCGATGTTTGGATCGCCCTCCTCGACGACGTTGCCCTCGAAACCCTCGGCGAACTCGCGAAGCTTGTTGAGCTTGGCCTCCAGCTCGGGGCGGCGGAAGCGCGCATACACGGGGATTGCATACTGGCTCGCCTTACGCGAGAACTCTTTGCGTGGCGCGTCGACGCGCTGGCCGGGTTCGACGATGCCGCGCGTGTGGGCTAGCCGGGTGGTCGTGCGGAACATGACGGGCGTCTCGAAACGGTCGCTCAGCTCGAACGCCGTCTTGACCATCTCTCTGGCTTCGGCGGCGTCGGCCGGCTCGAGCAGCGGCACCTTCGCGATCTTGGCGAAATAGCGGCTGTCCTGCTCGTTCTGCGACGAGTACATGCCGGGGTCGTCGGCCACCAGGACGACGAAGCCGGCGTTGGTTCCGGCGTAAGGGAAGACCATGAACGGATCGGCGGCCACGTTGAGGCCCACGTGCTTCATGGTCACCATCGTGCGCGCACCGCCGAGCGCCGCGCCGACGCCCTCGTCGAATGCTACCTTCTCGTTGGTGGACCAATGGGCATCGATTTCGTCGTAGGCGGCGAGCCGCTCGAGCACTTCGGTACTCGGAGTGCCTGGGTAGCCGGCAGCGAACGCGACGCCCGCTTCCCAGGCACCCTGGGCGATGGCTTCGTTACCCGACATCAGTCGTTTCATGTTGCTCTATCTAGTCGCTGACTGACTGAACCGCCTCGAGGATCTCTTCCTCGGTGAGCAGGCGCTCGGACTTCTTGGCCAGGGCCATCACGGCCTCGACGACCTCCGGCGTCGTGGGCAGGTCACGGGCGCGCAGGAAGTACTGGACGTTGGACGCGCCCGACATGTGTCCCACCTCGATCTCCTGCTCGCGCCCGACCCAGCTGGCCGGGACGCCCGAATAGACCCGGTCGGCCAACCACGCCTGTCCCTTGCGCTGTGCCTTGATCACGGCGGCGGCGTGCACGCCGGTGGCGGTGCGGAAGGCGTCGCGCCCCACGATGGGTGTGTTGACGGGGATCGGAACACCCACCGCGAGCGAGACAGTTTCGACGTACTCCGGTAAGGCCGTGAGATCGTCGTCGCGCCAGCCGAGTAGCTTCAGGTTGACGAGGAGCTGTTCCATGGGCGTGTTGCCAATGCGCTCACCGACGCCCAGCGCCGTGCCGTGAACCCGTGTGGCACCCGCCTCGAGGGCCGCCAGCGTGTTGGCCACGTCGAGTCCACGATCGCGATGGCCATGCCAATCGATTCCGA
>JBDHAI010000277.1:0-3889 GCA_039588155.1 Gemmatimonadota bacterium
AGCTCGTCGTCCCAGGCGACGGTCTCGGACTCGCCGACATCCCAGTCGACGAATAGGCCGGCCAGAGGCATGCCCTGCGTGGCGCCGAAGCGGACGGACGCCGAAAGCGCGACGAACGCGGCGCTGTCGCCGAGGGATACCAGATCGACGGATTGCAGTACCGTCGCGCCCAGCGGCTGCAGCGCGCGGTCATCGGAATAGCTGACAGCGGCGCTGGACGGCTGGATGCTGATTCCGATCTCGCGCCAATCGGTATCAGAACCGATGGGATTCGACTTGAGCGCCGACTGCTGCTGCACGTCGACGTAGGCGGCGTCGGAGACTCGGTCGCCGGATGCAAACAGCAGGGCGCCGCCCGCCAGCCAGTCGCTCCCGAGGAAGACGAATCCGGGGCCTCCCGCGGTCCCGCCGATACGACCGTGCGCGTCGATGGAGAACTCGACGGCGCCATCGACCAGCACGATCGAGGATGCCGGAGGCGCGGAAAGTGTGAGCGGAAACATGAGCGTCGCGCCGAGGCTCTCGAGTCGTAGGGTCAGTCGCGCGTCGTCCGTGATCTCATCGCTCAGATCCTCGAAGGCGATTTCGGCTCGGCTACGCGGGCCGATCGCCGGCGCGGCAGCCTCCGCCAGCACGCCTCGTTCCGCGCGGCGCTGTAGAGTGGCGGTCCCGCCCGCGAACGGCTGCAGTCCGCTATTGAAAAGTGTGAGCGCCAGAGACGTTTGGGTCGAATCCCAGCTCCACGCCTCGACAGCCAGCTGAACTCCGCCGACCCCACCGATACGCTCGGCCGCCGCCGGCAGGTCGATGAACCCAGCACCGCTGCGATTGTCCGGACCCGGCGGGTCGAGGTCCTCGGCCGTCGAGAATAGCGCGTCCTTGAGCGCGTTGGCGGTGGCCGAGGGGTTGAGTCCGGCGAGCAGCGCGAGTGCGCCGGTGGCGTGGGGCGCCGCCCAGGAGGTGAAGGCGCCGCTCGGGCCCTGCAGCTGGGCCCGATTCCGCGTGATGCCGGCGACGAGTGTGACTTCGCCGGGCGCCACGACCTCTGGCTTGATGGCGCCGGGGGCGCACGGCGAGGGGCCGCCCAGGCTGTTCTCGGAGACCACGATCTGGCCGTCACTACGGGTGGCAGCGCCGACAGTAAACGCGTTGAGCAGCAGGTCGGCACGCTCCCCCGGGGCCGCCACCGTGTCGAAGCCCGCGGATCGATTCCCCGCAGCGAAGACCACCGGCACCCCGGAGAGCTCGAGCGCATCGATCGCCCGATCGAACACTCCATCGCAGGCCCCCGGTCGGAAACCCCAGGAGTTGTTCAGCGCATCCGGGACATCCGACAGCGTCGCCGGGTCGCCGTCGGGATCGAGCACCCACTGCATGCTCTGCAGGAGAACCGATCGACGCGTGTACCAGACGCCCCCGTACACCTCGAAGGCGTTGGCCGCGACCCACTCGGCGCCGGGGGCCACACCGGTCACGACCTCGAGCTCGTCCTGCACGACGTTCGGTTGGCCGAACACGATCAGCGTGTCGCCAGGCTCGAGACTTCCCACCGCCGTGCTCATCACGATCGTCCCGTGGCCGACCCCGCCGGTATTGTCGTCATCCACCGGCGTACGTGTCAGCCCCCAAGGGTCGAACCAGGCCTGCTGCGGCGACGTGCTCAAGCCCCGCCATTTCCGCCACAGTAGCGGGTGCTCGCCGTCCACGCCGCTATCGATCGTCGCCACCACCGTCCCCTCGCCCGTGGCCCCTGCCGACCAAAGCTCCGGTGCGCCCATCGCTACCAGTCCCCATGGCAGACTTCCGCCGGGGTCCTGCGCCGCGGTCTCGAGCCCAGGCGCCCAGGTCAGCGGCGGCGCCGGCGGCTCCCGACCGGCCGGATTCACCTGAACCAGGCCGTCGTAGTAGATGCGCTGAACGCCGGGCTGACGCTGCAGCGCACGCACCTGCTGGGGCGTCAACTGGGCAGTGACGGCCCCGCCGATCCAGATTACCTCTCCAGCGACGAGCTCGAAGGAGACATCGGAAGGCGCGTCTCTGCGCAGGTCCTCGGCCGCCAGCGCGTATAGTCCGGCAAGGTTCGACGCGTGCTCCAAGGCCCGGAGGTCGCGTTCTGCGGCTAGCGGCAGCGGAGCTGCGGCGCGGGTGACTTCGATGAGGACGGGGACGCGCTCGGCCGCAGCGACTCTGGCGAGCGCCTGATCGAGCTCGGCGGTGACGACGGCTGGCTGCTGGCCGCGAACTTGGGGTGCTCCCGGCCAGAGGACGAGGCCCAGCGCCGCGACGGCCGCGGCGGCGCCGCCGAATATCCAGTCAGCTTTCGTGCGATGTACCGGTTGAAGTTGCCGCATCTATCGCGTGTCGCATCGCCGCCGCCAGCTCGGCGGCCGCGTCCAGGCCGGCCTCCGCAAGCCTTCGAACCAGAGCGCTCCCGACCACGACGCCATCGGCGACGGCAGCCACCGCCCTGGCCTGCTCGGGCGTGGAGATACCGAAACCCACCGCGATGGGAAGCGAAGTCTGCCGGCGCAGCGCCTCCACTTCACCGGCCAGCCCTCGACGCATCTGCTCTCGCTCGCCGGTCACTCCCGTCCGTGAGATGTAGTAGATGAACCCCCGAGCGGACGCCAGGATCCGCCCAACGCGCTCCCGCGGCGTCGTCGGCGCCAGCAGCCGTACGAGGTCCAGGTCGTGTGAGGTCAAAGTATCTTCGAGAGGGGCATCTTCGCCAACCGGCAGGTCGGTGATCAAGAGGCCCGCCGCACCGCACTCCCGCGCGTCCTGGACGAAGCGCTCGGGCCCGTAGCGCAAGATGGGGTTGATGTAGGTGAAGAGCACGACCGGTGTGGGCTTTAGGCGCGCAAACTCCGCGGTCCAGGCGAGTACCTGCTCTACGTCAACGCCCTGCCCCAGAGCTCGCCAGGCCGCGGCCTGGATGGTGGGTCCATCGGCCAGCGGGTCGCTGAACGGGATGCCGAGCTCGATGACATCGGCGCCGGCGTTCGCCAGCATCTCGAGCACGTCGACGGTCATAGCGGGTGAGGGATCGCCCGCGGTGATGTAAGGGATGAAGGCGCGACGCTTGGACGCCTGCAGGCGCTGGAAGATCGCGGCCAGCCGGCCCGCGCCGCCCGGCCGCTCAGACAACGTAGTCGGCAACCGTGATGTTGTACTTGTCCGCGTCGGTCGTCTTCACGATGGTCCGGGCCGGGCGGCCGGTGGCGACGTGCGATTCCGACAGATCGACCAACGGCGGCTCCGCCAGCTTGCGGCCGCTGGCGTCCGAGACGATCCGCACCAGGGGACGATGCAATTCTTCGGGGTTCGGGCTCGGCGCCACGACGACTGCCAGCTCGCCGGAGTCGAGAATGCAGAGCGTGCCCACCGGGTAAATCCCCATCATGTTCACGAACGCTTTTACGATCACCGGATCGAAACCACGCGACGGGTTGTCACGCATCTCGCGCAGCACTTCATCGGGCGGGAACGGTATATACTGGTAGCTGCGTTTGCTGGTCGCCGCATCGAACGCGTCGGCTATGGCGCAAATCCGAGAGAAGAAGCCGAACCAGCGCTTCCTCAGCACCTTCGGATAGCCGCTGAAATCGATGCGCATGTGGTGTTCGTAGGCGGTGAGCATGGCGCGGTACGGCGGCTCCTCGAAGCCATGCAGGCCGTACAGCAGCACCAGCCCGAAGTCCGGGTGCTGGCTCATCACGCTCCACTCTTCCTTGTCCAAACGCCCCTCTTTGTTGAGCACCGAGAGCGGCACTCTCGACTTGCCGACATCGTGGAATAGAGATCCCAGCCCGAGTTCGAACAGCTGTAGCTTGTTGAATCCAAGCTTCTGGCCGAGGGCGACGGACAAGATGCAAACATTGACCGAGTG
>JBDHAI010000278.1:0-4875 GCA_039588155.1 Gemmatimonadota bacterium
ACGTTCTCGAAGCAGCGGAGTTGATCCTCCTGGGTTGGCAGACAGAACAACGTGTTGAACGCGACGAAGACCAGCGGGTAGTGCTCCTCGACGTCGACGTCGGCCAGGTCGCCGATGGTCACCGGTAAGCCGTCGCCGTCCGGCTTCGCCCGCAGCTTCTCGACCATTGCGTGGGACGCATCGATGCCGCGCACCGGAATGCCGCGCCGCACCAGAGGCAGCGCGATCCTCCCGGTCCCGATCCCGAGCTCGAGAACGGGCCCTGTCCCCGCCAACGCGGCGAGAAACTCGACCGCGGCTTCGGCGTCGAGGCCCGGGTACCACTCGTCATAGATCTCCGCGATGCGCTCACCGTACGTCGATGCGTCGTAGTCGTTCACCGGTTTTGCTCTCCTCATCTCGCGGGACGCTCGGAACCCAACCGTCGTCATCGTCTCTCGGCTTTCAGTGCGCCCACTCGTTATGCTAAGAGCAGGAGCGGGCCGGGCCAAGTAGCGAGGGCGAATCTCCCTAGCTGGCCCCGGAACGCGGTCTTTCCTGCCGTGGCGCACCGCTGTAAAGTAGGATCGAGGGGGTGAAGACGTGGCGACAACCCTGGAACAGGCACTCGACGCCCGAACGCGTCCCGGCGAGCTGTACGAGCGGCTCGACGACGAGAACAACATCCGTTGCTTCGCCTGCGGGCTTCGCTGTCTGATCCGAGACGGCCGCCGCGGCATCTGCCGCGTCCGCTACAACGAGGGCGGCAAGCTGATGGTGCCGTGGAACTACGTCGCCGCTCTTCAGGTCGACCCGACGGAAAAGAAACCTCTATTCCATGTCTTCCCCGGCTCGGAGTCGTTGACCTTTGGCATGCTCGGCTGCGACTTGCACTGTGATTATTGTCAGAACTGGATCACCTCGCAGGCGCTGCGAGACGAGCATGCGGGCATCGGGCCGAACGACATCACGTCGGACGCCATAGTAGAGCTGGGAGTGCGGCGCGGGGCCAAGCTCGTCGTCTCGTCGTATAACGAGCCGCTGATCACCGCGGAGTGGTCGGTGGAGATTTTCGAGAAGGCTCGGAGGCACGGCTTCCGTACCGCCTACATCTCGAACGGAAACGCCACTCCCGAAGTTCTACAAGATCGACCTGAAGACGATGAGCGATCGCAACTACCGAAAGCTGGGCGGAGTGCTCGAGCACATCCTCGATTCGGTGCGTCTGGCCCACGAGCGAGGTTACTGGGTCGAGATCGTCACGTTGGTCGTTCCCGGCTTCAACGACTCCGATGAAGAATTGCGCGAGGCCGCCGAGTTTATCGCCTCCGTATCGCCCGACATCCCCTGGCACGTCACCGCCTTCCACAAAGACTACAAGATGCACGACCCGGCGAACACGAAGCCCGACGATCTCTTCCGCGCCGCCGAGATCGGCCGCAAGGCCGGGCTCCACTACGTCTACGCCGGCAACCTTCCCGGGATGGTCGAAGGGCTCGAGAACACCTACTGCCCCGGCTGCCAGCGCCTGCTCATCGAGCGCGCCGGCTTCATGATCCGGCGCGATGACGTCACTCCCAACGCCGGACGCTGCCCCGACTGCTCCACCCAGATCCCCGGGCTCTGGACCGATACACCGCAACTCTGAATTCAGAACCAGCGTGCAGCTCACATCGGGCAGAGAGGCAAGCCGATGGGAGTGGGATGTAGACATAATTAGGGCCCGTCGATGAGGAGTTTGCACACTTGGGGGACTGCCTAGACCAGCGAGGTAGGGAGGGAGCGGAACGAGACTCGAGCGGACATTTGGAGCGCCCCGCCGGTCTTCGATGCCTGCCCGACGCCGCGCGACATGAAGCGAGCGTCTCGTTCCGCTCCCGACCGCCTGGGGCCTGGATCTTGCACCTTTGTAATCCCGGCTACTCATCCGGCGACCCTCTGGACGGTCGCCGGCGGGTGCGACTATATCTATCCAGAGACTGCATGTCCCGTTTTGTCACACGCTGTCCATGAGGAGGCAGGCATGGCAGGCATAGTTGGGTACGGGGCTTATATCCCCCGGAAGCGGATCACGACCGAAACGATCGCTCGCCAGTGGGGCAAAGATCCGGCGACGATTCAGCGCGGGCTGCTGCTGAAGGAGAAGTCGGTCCCCGGCTTCGATGAGGACACGATCACGATCTCAGTGGCAGCGGGTCGAGCGGCCATCGACCGGGCCGGCATCGATCCGCAGAAGATCGGGGCGCTGTACATCGGGTCCGAGTCGCATCCCTACGCGGTGAAGCCGAGCGGCACGGTGGCGGCGGAAGCGATGGGGATCGGGCCGGAGGTCCACATCGCCGATTTCGAGTTCGCCTGTAAGGCGGGCACCGAGGCGATGTTCGTCGCACTCGGTCTCGTGGAGGCGGGGCGAGTCGAGTACGCCATGGGCATCGGCGCCGACACCTCGCAGGGCGCTCCGGACGACGCGCTGGAGTACTCCGCCTCGGCGGGCGGCGCCGCGTTCATCTTCGGCAAAGACGACTTAATCGCCGAGGTCCACGAGACCTACAGCTACACCCGCGACACGCCCGACTTCTGGCGTCGCGAAGGTGAGTTCTACCCGCGTCACGGTGGCCGCTATACGGGTGAGCCGGCGTACTTCAAGCACGTGCTGGCGGCAAGCCGCGGCATACTCGACAAGACGGGCCTCAAGGCCGAGGACTTCGCCTACGCCGTCTTCCACATGCCGAACGGCAAGTTCCCGCTGACGGCCGGCAAGCAGCTCGGCTTCAAGAAAGAGCAGCTCGAGACCGGTTGGATCGTCCCGACCATGGGCAACACCTATTCGGGCTCATCGCCTACCGGTTTGGCCGCGATCCTCGACGTCGCGAAACCCGGCGAGCTGATCCTGATCACGTCGTTCGGCTCGGGCGCGGGGAGCGACTCGTTCGTGCTGAAGGCGACCGATCGGTTGCCCGAAGTCCAGGGACTGGCACCGACGGTACGCGCGATGCTCGACGGGTCGAGGCAGTACATGACGTACGGCGAATACGCGAAGTTCCGAGAGAAGATCATCGTCAACGACTGAGGAGAACAACCCATGCGTGACGTTGCGATCATCGGAGCCGGCATGACCCGCTTCGGCGAGATCTGGAACCAGAGCCTGCGCGACCTGTTCGTGGAGGCGGCATCCGGCGCGTTGAAGGACGCCGGCGCCGACCGCGTCGACTCGATCTACGTCGGCTGCATGTCGGGCGGCCAGTTCGTGGGCCAGGAGCACATCGGCCCGTTAATGGCCGACCATCTCGGAATGACGGGCGTCGCGGCGGTCCATGTGGAGTCCGCCTGCGCCTCCGGCGGTGTCGCTTTGCGACAGGCCTACATGGACGTCGCCTCGGGCATGAGCGACTTCTCGTTGGCCGTCGGGATCGAGAAGATGAACGACGGCGCCGACGTCACCAACGTGCTGGCGACGGCCGCCGATCAGGAGCTAGAGGTCTACTACGGCGTCACCTTCCCCGGCCTCTACGCGATGATCGCCCGCGCCCACATGCAGGCGCACGGGACGACCGAGGAAGACATGGCCTGGGTGGCGGTGAAGAACCACAAGCACGGGGCGAAGAACGACAAGGCTCAGTTCCGCCGCGAGGTGACGGTCGAAGAGGTGATGAATTCCTCTTTGGTGGCCGCGCCGTTACGTCTGCTGCACTGCTCACCCGTGACCGATGGAGCGGCGGCGGTTCTCGTCTGTCCCCTCGACATGGCCAAGCAGTTCAGCGATCGGCCGGTGAAGATCATCGGCAGCGGCCTGGCGACGGGATCGATGGCGTTGGCTGATCGCGAGGACCCGGCCTTCCTCGACGCGGTCGAGAAGTCGGCGCAGCGGGCCTACAAGATGGCGGGCGTGACGCCGCGTGACATCAACGTGGCGGAGGTCCACGACTGCTTCGCCATCGCCGAGATTTGCTGCATCGAAGCGCTCGGCTTCGTCGAGCGGGGCAAGGGTGGACCGGCGGCCAAGGAGGGCTACACGGCGATCGGCGGCTGTGTCCCGGTGAACACCAGCGGCGGGCTCAAGTCGAAGGGTCACCCTGTGGGCGCCACCGGCATCGCCCAGGCGATCGAGATCTTCAAGCAGCTGCAGGGCGAGTGCGGCGACCGCCAGGTCGAGAACGCCAAGATCGGTTTGACACAGAACATGGGTGGATCGGGAGCCAGCTCCGTGGTCCACATCTTCCAGGGGGTGTGACGATGCCGAGTCCGAGATACGCGAGAGAGATACCGAACCGCTATCGCCTCGAGGCAGCTCGCTGCGTCGGCTGCGGGAAAGTCGTCTTCCCGGCGCGACGCATCTGCCCCAGCTGCCGCGGCGAGGAGTTCGAGACGATCAACCTGTCGCGGAAGGGTAAGGTCATCACGTCGGCGGTGATCCACGTGCCGCCGGACGACTTTCTGATGGAGGCACCTTACGCCATGGCGGTCGTCGAGACGCCGGAGGGCGCGCGCTTCATGACCCAGGTCGTCGACTGTGATCCGTCCGAAGTCCTGCCCGGAATGGAAGTGGATTTGGAGTTCCGCTTGATACGTAGAGAGGGCAACAGCGGCATCCTCTGCTACGGTCACAAAGGAGTGCCGGTCGCTTAGCGGCCGCCTGACGAGGGAGAGGTTTCATGCGCAAAGTTCAGGTCTGGGCCGAGCTCAGCGAGGTGCACTACCGCGCCTACGAGGCGGAGGCCAAGCGCCGCGGAGTTTCGGCCGAGGAACTGGTGCAGCAGACGGTGAATATCCTGTTGCGTGAGCTCGAGGAAGAGGAGGAAGAGGGCTCCGGCCCCGATCACCTGATCAGCGTGAGCTGAGCGCCATACAGCACATCCTGCCGCCCATCAAAACGGCCAGTGGCGCCGGTCGATCCGT
>JBDHAI010000279.1:0-6950 GCA_039588155.1 Gemmatimonadota bacterium
TGGGATGCCTCGGCGTCGGCCAGGCTCGGGCTACTCTCGGGCGTCGGCGACGCCAATCTGCGGGGTGACGGCGCCCTCAGCATCCTCTACAGGCCGAGCGCCACCTGGTCGGTCGGCTACGAGGCCCGGGCGCTGGGCTTCGGAGACGCCGCGCCGGACCCCGGTCGGCGCCTCTATTGGGACCCCGAGTGGTACTGGCTGAACGCGGGTGTGGTGGATTGGGTTGGGCGACTGGCTGAGGTTTGGAACGTGGGCGCCCACGCCAGCGTCGGCGCCGCCTGGATCCGTGAGCGGGATAGAGACGCGGCGCTCGAGGCGCAATTCGCATTCGTCTTCGATGCGAGACGGCAGCTGGGGCTTTGGACTCTGGGTGGGCGCACAGGGTTCAGTCAGAGCCGCACCGACGGCTACCGATCCTTTCGCTTCGAGCTCGTGGCCACCCGCAGTTTCGGAAGGTAGGGCATGGATAGGAGAACACGCGGACCGCTTCTGCTGCTCCTGGCGGCGCTCATCGTCGTCGCCATCGGCACTCTGCTGCTCGTCTGGGCCGCTCGCGCCCCACTGGAGGTGCAGACCTTTATCGTGCGCCTGTCCGTGGTCACGCTGATCCTGTTCTTGATCATACTTATCGCCCGATACTTCACTCTGCTGTGGTTCGGTTACCTGCATCATATAGAGACTACCGACGCCGACGTGCCAAACGGGATCGAGTACCCGCCGGTCTCGGTCATCGTCCCGGCTTACAACGAGGGCCGTGTTATCGAGGCGGCACTGGAGAGCTTGCTGCAGCTCGACTACCCGCACTACGAGATCATAGTCATCGACGACGGCTCCACCGACGACACGCTGGCCAACGCCACACGGCTCGCGGGTGAGTACTCGAATTGCCGGGTGCGCGTGAGCACCAAGCGGAACGGCGGCAAGGCGAGCGCTTTGAATGCTGGGCTCGCCATGGCGGAGTATCCCATCGTTCTCTGCATGGACGCCGACGCGCGTCTCGAGCCGCAGACCATAGAGGTGGCGGTACCGCACTTCCGCGATCCCTCGGTCGGTGCAGTCGCCGGCAACGTCAAGGTCGTCAATCGCGTGAACGTCTGGACGCGTCTGCAGGCGCTGGAGTACGTCGAGGGCCTCAATATGGCGCGCCGCGCGCAGGGCTTCCTCAACGCGGTCAACATCGTGCCGGGTCCGATCGGGCTGTTCCGTCGCGACGTCGTCATCGCGTTGGGCGGTTACGACCGCGACACCTTCGCCGAAGACACCGATCTGACGCTGAAGCTGTTGACGGCAGGCTGGAAGATCCGCTACGAGCCGGAATCCGTCGCCTGGACCGAAGCGCCGGAACGCTTGATCGATTTAATCCAGCAACGGTATCGCTGGACGCGGGGGATACTGCAGGCGTTGGGCAAGCACAAGAAGACATTGTTCTTCCCGTTGCCCGACGTGCCGCTCTGGCTCTCGCTGGTTCAGATGGTGTTCGAGGCGGTGATCTGGCCGGCGATGAACGTCTACGGCCATCTGTTCTTCGCCTATGTGGCGGTCGCTTTCGGGATGAGCGAGATGCTCCTGGCCTGGTGGGTCCTGCTGACGCTACTCGACCTCGTCGCCGCCCTCGCCACCGTGGGCATGGAGGAAGAGCAACTCACACTCGTCCCCTATGCGCTGATCTACCGTTTCTTCTTTATCCTGTTGATCGATGTCGTGAAGCTCTGCTCAACGCTCGAGGAAGCACTCAACCTGCGTATGAGTTGGGGCAAGCTGGAAAGGGTTGGACGGATATGAGTGTCATTCAGTTGATGGTGACGATCATCATCGTGACGATTCTGGTCACGGTGATTCTGGGTGTGGTTTCCTACGCGGCGTACTGGCTTCGCCGCATGCGGCGGCCGGCCAGGCCAGAAGTGGTCGAGACCGAACCACGCTTCTTCTACCGCTTCGTTCCCGATGGGACCAGCGAGTAGGGCCCGACGAAATGGACATTAAATGGTGAAGAGCCGTCGACCCGCGGGGTACCCTTACGAACCGCCCCGCCCTCGCTCGCCCTGGGCCTGGGGTGGTGCGATCCTGCTACTCGGCTTCTTGACCGCCGGGCTGCTGGGCGCTGCGGTCGTGTTGTGGCGCCTGGTCGATATCGATGCGGTGGTTCAGGCCGCCACTAGCGAAACACCGCCGGAAGTGGAGACGCTATACGCGGAGGTGCGGCTTCCCGAGCTCACCACGACCACCGCATGGACAGCGTTCGTCTACCAGCCGGAGCACACCGCAGGGTTCTATCCCGATCCGCGCTATCACCGCAGGTTGATCGAGCGCTGGGGCGGCTTGCTGGTCGAGAGCGGTGCGGGCATACAGCACGTGTACGGTTCCGAGGCGCTCGATTCGCTGACCGGGGATGACTTGCTGGTGATTCCATCCGCGGTCTGTCTCGACGACGACGAGCGGGCCGCCATCGCCCGCTACGTCGAGCGCGGCGGACATCTCATGGCCACTTGGGCGTTGGGCGTTCGCGACGCGGAATGTGAGTGGATCGGATACCGCTTCCTTAAGGATCTGACCGACGCGGACGCTGCCGGAACACTGGCTGGCCGCCCGCCCACATATATTACCGTCCCCCACGGAAGTGTTCTTGCCGCTGGCCTCCCCCCAGGCCTTCGCATCGAGCTCAAGACCGAGCCCTGGCTGACGGTACGAGCGGGCTCGGCGAACGTCTTCTGGTCGGATTGGGCGCTCAATCCGCTGTCCGCGCCCGGCGGGGGCGCCGCCGGTGCAGCCATCGCTCGGACCGCTGCATCGGGCGCGCGAATCGCTTGGCTGGGCTGGCGGCTGGATGTCGCCGCCAGCGAGCCCGAGCAGCGGTTGATGGAGCGCCTGGTCCAGAATGCCGCGCTCTGGGCCGCGGGTCACCTGCTCGCCGATGTCGATCCTTGGCCCGCCGGCTTTCGCGCTGCGCTGGCCGTGACGCAGGATGTCGAGCACAGCTTCCACAACAGCCGCCGACTGGCGGAGCGCTTCCGCGCGATCGATGTGCCCGTCACCTTCTTTGTCGTGTCGCAGCTGGCTGCCAAGCACCCGGAGTTGGCCCCAGTACTGCGCGGCGCCGGCGAGGTGGGGAGCCATAGCGTCGATCACAGGCAAGTCGCCGGCCGGCTGTGGAGCACCCAGCTGGCCGCGCTGAGGCAAGCGCGGGACGACGTTACAGGTTGGGCTGGAGTGGAACCTCTCGGCCTCCGACCGCCGCGCGAGTTATACGATGAGCGCACACTGGAGGCCTGGCTGCGTGTGGGCGGGCGCTACATTGCGGGCTCCAACGACGCGCGGACTGCGGCCCCCGAGGTGTTCGACGTCCGCTCCGGCCGCATCGTCGTACTGCCTCGCATCGTCGACGACGACTACAGCTTGATGATCTCACGCGGTGTGACCGCGCCTGACTCGTTGCGGGCGTCGCTGCTCGGCGCCCTGGACAAGACTCGGCAGTTGGGCGGCCTGAACTTGCTGACGCTCCACACGCAGCTCATCGATTCCGATCGCCGCATCGCGGCGGTCGAGTCGACCGTGAGGTCTGCCCAGGCAGCCGGCGACGTTTGGATCGCCCGTGCATCGGAGATCGCCGATTGGTGGCTGAGACGATCGAATCTAGAGTTACGCGTGCAGGAGCGCGTCGACTGTAGCGCCGTACTATCCGTCGAGAACAGGGGAACCAGCGCTATCTCCTCGGCCTGGCTGCACGTCTACCTGCCAGAAGAGCCTCAGACCTATGCGGCGCCGGAGGTCGGAGAGATCACCCTCGACTCCGAGTACGGGTCGTGGGGTCTGCGGATAAGGATACCCCGACTGGAGCCGGGAGAGTCACTCGACATTCTGCTGCCTCGGCGCACAGCCTAGATCCGTCCCTCGAGCATGGCCTGAAAGCGGGCGATGGACCGCAAGGGGTCCCAGAACGGATCGACATAGAGCGAACCGGCCGAAAACTGGGATGGGATGGACAGCAGGTGCTGCAGCTGGTCGATGGCGAGATCGAACTCGCCGACAATCACGTAAATCTGTGCCAGAGCCCGCTCTCGATCCGGGCCGGTCATGGCATCCCGTGTCGAAGGGAGTAGCTGCACGGCTCTCCGTCCTTCACGAATCGCTTCTTCTTTCCGACCCAAACCGGCGTAAGCGAGTCCGAGCTCTGCATAGGGTGCGATTTGTTGTGGGCCGCCCCGGACCCGCTCTTCCAGGACCACGCGAGCCGAGTCGTAATAAGCCCGGGCCGATGAGGCGCGATCGGTCTGCGCGTAGACCTGCGCCTTCGCCAGGTAGTAGTAAGCGCTATCGACATCCGGGCTGCCCAGCTGCGTCAACTCGAGCGACGGTGCGTAGTCCTCGCCGAAGACGTTCAAGATGATCCAGGAGGCCTCGGAGCCGACCAACAGTTGGGAGGGGTCGATCCTATAGAAAGCCTGTTCCAGCAGCCGTTGCGCTCTCTCGGTGGTCCCGTCCCAGGTCAGGTAATACCAGGCGGCCCAGCGGTGGTAGTAGGGCACGTCCGGAGCCAGGGCGATCGTGCGCAAGAAGTACGGCTCGGCTTGCGCGTACTGCCGGAGATAGAAGTGGTTCTGTGCTTGACCGATCAACCAGACGGTGTTTCGGGGGTCGAGTTCCAGCGCACGCTCTGCGTTGACGATGGAGTTTTCCCAATCGCCCTGTCGCCTTTGGATCCAGGCCGTCAGCGCGATGGCGTCGGAGTTGCTGGGTTGGCGTCGCTGCACCCATTGGTACTGCTCGAGCGCCTGCTCGAAATCCCACTGGCCGTAGTAGTAGTAGTCGCCGAGGGCCATGTGCGCGTCCGCGAGGTCGGGTGCGAGCCGTAACGCCTCGTCTACGGCTTGCCTCGCTCTGGGAAGCTCGCCGCTCCGTCCGAACTGCTGGTTGAGCCAGACGAGCGCTCGTCCCAATGCGGCATAGGCGCTGGCGAAGCTCGAGTCCAGCTCGACGGCGCTCTCGTACATCTCGACCGCTGCCCTGGCCTCCTCCTCGACGAATCTGCGGCCATAGAGCTCGTTTCCACGCAGGTAGCGGTCGTACGCTTCAAGGTTCTGGGTCGGTTGCGTTTCGAGCGCCTGGCGCTGCGGCTCGAGCAGCGTGATGTCGAGCGCGCGGGCGACGCTCTCCGCGATGTCGCTCTGAACTTGAAAGATCTCGGAGAGAACCGCGTCGTAGCGTTCCGTCCAGATGTTCGTGTCATCGGATACGCGAACCAGCTGCGGCGTGACACGCACGCGGCTGCGGCCATCGGCGAGGCGGTCCCAGCGGACGCTTCCCTCCAGGACGTACTCCACGCCCAGCTCTTCCGCGATCTGACGGAGGCTCTGGTGGGAATCCTTGTACTGGATCGCGCTCGTTCGCGAGATGACCCCGAGGTCGGGAATCTCGGCCAGGCGGGATGTGATCTCCTCGGTCACCCCGTCGGCGAAGTAGTCGTCTTCGGTTGCACCCAGGTTCTCGAAAGGCAGCACCGCCAGCATCGTCCTCGTCTCGGCGCCCTCGGGTGCGCGGCTTAGCTGCTGTAACCTCCCTTCCAAGGCGAGCCACCCAGCGGCGATCGCGCCCCAGAGTGCGAATACATAGACCAGGCCGAGGGCGACCCGCCGCCAGGTCAGGACCCGGCGTCCTGCCGGCGCGCGGGTGGTGGCGACAGGTCCGGCTTCTGTAGCTGCTGCTCCGGCTTCCGGCTCTGTAGTGGCCTCCGCCGGCGTCTTTGCTGCGTGAGTTTCTTCCCGCACGACGGCGGCGGCGAGGACGACCGGCAGCAGCACGACGAACAGCACGACCGAGAAACCGGGAAGCCACACCGGCAAGTCCAGACCCTCGGTCAGGCTTTGGATGACCTGGTAAGCCGCGGCAGCGCCCAGCAGATAGACGGCCAGGGACTGCCAGATCGAACGCTTGTGAACCTCGGCTATGAGCCGCTTGAGCCGTGACATCGGAGACGCTAGCTAGAGTCGAGTGGCCATGGGCCTAAGTCAGTAGATCGTCGTCCAGTCCAAGATGAGCCCGTCGCCACTTAAGATGCAATTCGGCACCGCTCGGGTCGCGAGCTCCGCAGGGCGCGCCATCCAATACTACGGCAGTGGCGCCGGCCTCGAGCCTCCCACAGCCGATAGTCCAGCTCTAGCCGCACGGGAACGCCCGCTGCGGCGTGGCCGGGCTTCGCCTACAAGTCGACAGTGCCCATGCTTGGCTCGACAAACGAGCTAAGCGATCGGGTTGACCTGTTGGGACCCGCCGGATAGCATCAGACGTTCCGATAGCCAAGGTACTGGCCGCGCGGGCCAGATCGACACCACGAACTCGCGGGAGCCGCGGGGAGGTAAGAGCATGAACTTACGTGTCTTGGTGAGAGGCGCGGTCTTCGGGGTCGCTTTGGCGGCCTTCGTCTTCGCTCCGGCGCAGGCGCAGCAGCTGGCTTATCCGAAGAGCGAGAAGGTCGACCACATCGACGACTATCATGGTACCGAGGTTCCCGACCCCTATCGCTGGCTCGAGGACATCGACTCCGAGAAGACGACGGCCTGGGTCGAAGCCCAGAACAAGATCACCTTCGCCTATCTGGAGGCTATCCCTGAGCGGAAGCTGATCGAAGATCGGCTCACCGAGCTCTGGGACTACGAGCGCTTCACCACCCCCTTCAAAGAGGGCGGCAAGTATTTCTTCTACAAGAACGACGGGCTGCAGAACCAGTCGGTCCTCTACATGCAGGAATCGCTGGACGCCGAACCTCGGGTTCTCCTCGATCCCAACAAGTTCTCCGAGGACGGAACCGTCTCACTCGGCGGCCTGTCATTCACAAAGGACGCCAAGCTCGTCGCGTACGCCAAATCGGCGAGCGGCTCCGACTGGCGCGAGTTCTTCGTTCGTGATGTCGAGACGGGTCGCGACCTGGATGATCACCTGACGTGGATCAAGTTTTC
>JBDHAI010000280.1:0-3864 GCA_039588155.1 Gemmatimonadota bacterium
TCCGGCTGACCAGCCCAGACGTCATCCACGGATTCCAGATCGTCGGGACCAACGGTAACACGATGGTGGTGCCGGGTTACGTCAGTCAGTTTACGACGGTGTTCAGCCGCACCGGCGAGTACTTGATCGTCTGTAATGAGTACTGTGGGCTCGGCCATCATATCATGGCCGCCAAGCTGTTCGTCGAGGAGGGCATGAGCTCGACTGCCGGCATGGGGGGTGGGCGATGATCGAATCGAGAAGACTCGCGCTCGCCAACCTATGGGTCGCCATTGCGGCCTTTACCGTCGCCGCGGCGATGGCGTTGATGCAGGCGCTGTCCCGTGCGGACCTCGAGCTGCCCTGGCGTACGGCGAAGATGTACTACCTGTCGGTGACGGCACACGGCGTGCTCATGGCGCTCATCTTCACGACGTTCTTTATCATGGGCCTGGGCTACGTGGTGGTCGAGAACCAGCTCGGCCGTGGTATCACTATGAAGAAGTTCGCCTGGGCTTCCTTCTGGGTGGCGCTGGGCGGAACGGCGATGGCCGCCTGGGCCATCCTCTGGGGCAAGGCCACGGTCCTCTACACGTTCTACCCGCCGCTACAGGCACACCCGGCTTTCTACATCGGAGCCGCGCTGCTCGTGATCGGGTCGTGGGGCTGGAGTTGGGTCATCATCCACACCTATCTGACCTGGAAGCGCGAGAACCCGGGCGTCCGCACCCCGCTGGCGGTCCACGGCTACATGACGACGATCATCGTCTGGATTCTGGCGACGATCGGCGTGGCGATCGAGGTCGTCGTGCTGCTGATCCCTTGGTCGCTGGGATTCGTGGACACGGTCGACCCGATTTTGGCAAGGATACTGTTCTGGTGGTTCGGCCACCCGCTCGTCTATTTCTGGCTGCTGCCCGCCTACGTCATCTGGTATACGATGACGCCGAAGATCGCCGGCGGGAAGATCTTCAGCGACCCACTTGCAAGGCTGGTGTTCGTTCTGTTCATTATCCTTTCGACACCCGTCGGCTTCCACCACCAGTTTCTCGATCCAGGTGTGAAAGCGGGCTGGAAGTTCTTCCACTCCTTCAACACCCAGTGGATTCTGTTTCCGAGCTTCGTCACGGCCTTTACGGTGATTGCCTCGTTCGAAGTCGCCGGCCGCTTGAAGGGCAAGAAAGGCTGGTTCGATTGGCTGGAAGCGCTGCCCTGGGGTAACCCTGCGTTTTCTAGCGTTGCCCTCGCGATGATCATCTTCGCCATCGGTGGGTTCGGTGGCGCCATCAACGCGGCGTACAGTATGAACGCCATGATCCATAACACCGCCTGGGTGCAAGGACACTTTCACCTGACGGTAGGGACGGCCGTGGCGCTGACGTTCATGGGCATCTCCTACTATCTCTTGCCCAGGCTCACGGGCCGCGAGTTGCAGCTGTCGCTGCTGGCGCGGGTCCAGCCCTACCTCTGGTTCATGGGAATGCTGATGTTCTCCGTGGCAAACCATCTCACGGGCCTGGCCGGTATGCCGCGGCGAATCTACCAGTTTGACTACGGCGGCAGCGAGATCGCGCAACAGTGGGTGGCCGGTACCGGGATTTCGGCTCTGGGCGGCGTCTTTCTATTTGTGAGCGCGGCCTGCTACGCCGCCGTAATGTTCGCAACGGGATTGGCAGGCAAGAAGACGACACCGCAGCCCATCGAGTTCGCCGAGGCGCTGGAGGGCCCGAATGCCAAGGCGCCGATCCTCGATAAGCTGTGGATCTGGGTCGTAATTGCGGTCATACTCGTCATCGCGGCGTACGGTTGGCCCATCGCGGAGCACCTGGCCACGCCACGCTTCGGGTCGCCGGGGTACTCGCCGTTCTAGGGTGGCGAAGAGCCGGCCGGCCAAATCAATACCGGCCGGTCGGTCGTCTCTATAAGGGGTTTCACCACGGGCATCCCGTGTCCCGTCTCTACGGCGTCCCCTTCTTTCTCGGTCAGGATCGTCAGCAGCGTCGCGCCGCAGCTCTCCGCCTGCTGCAGGAGGGTGGTCGCAACATCACCGGATTCGGACACCGTCTCGATGCGGACACCGGAGCACTCGCCGCCGCCGCCGCCGCCATCCCCTTCGGAGCGAGCCACGCGAATCGCCCGAAGGTGATCGGCGCGCAGCCAATCCTTCAGTCCGGCCACGGCTCGCGCCGACATCTCCGGCGCCTTCACCCCGACTAGCACCCGCTCCTGTAGGGGGGCCTCGATCTCTTCGTCCGGCAGGAAGAGTATCGGGATACCGAGCGAGCGGAGCGGCGAAGAAACACGCTCGAAATCCCACTCGGTTCCGTTGGGAATCCCGGAGATCACGACGATGTCTACGTGCCTCACTCGCGCCAGCTCGTGGATCCACTTGATCGGGTCACCTCGCTTCAAGGCCAGTTCCACCCTCGGGATCGCGACCTCGAAATGGCGGACCCAGTTCGCCAACTCGGGCATCGGTTCCGCCGGCCCGGGCTGTGCCGACACCAGGTGGAGGATCATCGCCTCCGACAGCCCGATCTCACGCAAGTCCGGAAGAACCCGCAGGAATTGCTCCCCCGCCTCGGGGCTGGTCAGTACGAATATCGCTCGCGTGATCACCGAAAGCGTCTTCTCGGCCTGGGGCACGTCTGTTTTGCACGGGGTCGGTCGGCGTTCGCCGCTGGGTCCCCCGATATGGACGAATCGTGCCGGCTGCGGCCTTGGTCATAAGTGCATATATAGCAACGACTTAAGAGGTTAACCCTGCGTCCGCCGCTCCCGGACCTGGGGGCATACTGCCCCGACATGTCGGTTACGTGCACTTCCACGCCGCTGGGCGTCAGCGGAGTGGGCCGTGGCGTCCGGTGAGGGTCGGGTTAGAGGGGAGGCGGAGCTGGAAGCAGGCTCCCGGCCGCTCGTCGTCGATGTGGATGAGCTCGCCACCGAGGAGGCGGGCCAGCTCTCGGGAGATGGCGAGCCCGAGGCCGGCGCCGCTTTTGGGGGTGCGGGCCGCGCCGCTGCGGTACGCCTCGAAGATGCGTTCGCGTAAAGACGGATCGACGCCGGGCCCGGTCTCGCGCACGGTGATTGTGTTCTCGTTCGTTCCGTGCGCCAACGACAGCTCTACAGAACCGCCACGTTTGGTGAACTTGATGGCGTTCGAGAGCAGGTTGAGGAGGATCTGGCGGACGCGCGTGGCATCGGTCTGAACGATCGTACGTTCCTCGAGGCCCGAGACTCGGAGCTCGATTTCCTGTCTCTCCGCCGTAGGACGTGCGGTCGCCGCAACCTCGCGTATCAGTGCCCGCAGATCGGCGCCCCGGATATCGAGCTCGAGTTGTCGCGCCTCGATGCGGCTCAGGTCGAGTAGATCGACCACTAAGCGGTGCAATTGCTGGGCGCCCTCGTGGGCATATCCGGCGGCCTCGTGGAGCCGGGCATCGACGTCCACCGCCAGCTTCCGTAAGCGATCGGTCCAGCCGAGGACTCCGGCGGCCGCGTTCTTGATCTCGTGGTTGACGATCGCGAGGAACTGACTGCGCTGCTCGGCCAGCTGAGCGTTCTCCACTGCGACCGCGGCTTGGGCGGCCAACAACTCCGCGAGCTCTTCGTCTTCCTCGCTGAACTCGTCAGCACCGATCTTCTCCGTCAGATACAGATTACCGAAGACCCGGTCACCGATGCGGATCGGTACGCCCAGCAGCGAGCGCATCGTCGGGTGACCCTCCGGGAAACCGGAGAACGACGGGTGATCGCCTAGGCTCTTCAGGCGGACGGTTTGTGCATCGCGGAGCATGATCCCGAGAGTCCCGCCTCCGGTGGGCCAGCGACCCACGCGGCTGATGGTCTCGGAGTCCATGCCCGAGTGCAGGAACCGCTCCAGTG
>JBDHAI010000281.1:0-3834 GCA_039588155.1 Gemmatimonadota bacterium
TCGCTCAGGATGAGCATGCAGCGGAGGTTGGAGGGGGCGGCCTGTTCGCCATCAATCCGGGTCTGATCGTCTGGACCTGGGTCGTGTTCTTGGTGCTGCTGTTCGTCCTGCGCAAGTGGGCCTGGGGCCCGATCCTGGGTGCCTTGGAAGCTCGTGAGAAGCGCATTCAGGATGCGCTGGACGGTGCGGCGCACGACCGGCAAGAAGCCGTCAACCTCCTTCAGCAGCAGAAGAAGATGCTGGACGAGTCGAGAGATCAGGCCCAGCAGATACTGGCCGACGGCCGCAAGGCCGGCGAACGGCTTAAAGCCGAGATACTCGCCGATTCCCGCAAGCAGGGAGAACAGATCGTCGGGCACGCGCGCGAGGACATCGAACGCGAACGCGACCAGGCGCTCGAGTCGTTGCGGCGCGAGGCGGTCGACCTGTCGATCTTGGCGGCGGCTCGTGTGCTCGAGAAAGAAGTCGACTCGGCGGAGAACCGCCGCCTCGTGGAGGACTATCTCGAGGACCTGGCGGCGGAGAGCAAGGGAGACGGGAAGGTCTGATGCAGGAGCCGACGGTTGCTCGTAACTATGCCGAGGCGCTGTTCGAGCTCGCCCAGGCGGACGGACCGCTCGAGCTTTATGCCGAGCGGCTGGTTCAGATCGCGGACCTCGCCGTAACCGAGAGGGACTTCCGCCTGTTTCTCGCGACGCCGCTCATTGACACGCAGGCCAAGAAACAGGCGATCCGGGAGGTCTTCGAGGGCTACCTACCCGAGTATCTGCTGCGTTTTCTGCTGATTGTCATCGACAAGCGACGCACGCGCCTGCTGCCGGGGATCGCTGAGGAATTCACGCGTCTCGTGAACGAGCACTTCGGGCGCTTGAAGGTCGATGTCACGTTGGCTAAGGCTCCCGACGAAGCGACCAAGTCGGACCTGCGGCGGCGCCTGGGGGAAGTGCTCCGGCGAGATATCCTCCCGCGCTACCGCATCGATCCGCGGATCATCGGCGGAGTGATCGTGCGGGTAGGAGACAAGATAATGGATGGCTCGGTCCGGCATCGTCTGCATACGCTGCGCCGCAGCATGTTAGAGGCCGAGATCGGATGAGCGGCGCCTCGAGGCTCTAAGTCACGGGCGCAGGAAAGAACTTTCAGAGTAGATGATATGGCAAGCACACGAAGGCAGCTATCAGCCAGCGAGATCAAGAAGGCGCTGATCACCCAGATCGAGCGTTACGAGGAAGAGCTGCATGCCGAAGAGGTCGGTGAAGTCCTACAGATTTCCGACGGCGTGGCGCGTATTTGGGGGCTCGGCTCGGCCATGTCCAACGAGATGCTCGAGATCGAGTCGCGCGAGACCGGCGAGACGGTCATTTGCCTGGCGCTCAACCTCGAGGAGGACAACATCGGGGCGGTGGTGCTGGGTGACTACCTCAAGCTCAGGGAGGGCGACCGCGTACGTCGAACGGGCCAAGTCCTCTCGGTACCGGTGGGTCCCGAGCTGATCGGTCGTGTGGTCAATCCACTGGGTGAGCCGCTCGATGGCAAGGGCCCGATCGAGTGCAAGCAGCGAATGCGCGTGGAGCGCAAAGCGCCGGGAATCGTCTATCGGCGTCCGGTCAAAGAGCCGTTGCAGACCGGCCTCAAGGCGATCGACGCGATGACGCCGATCGGCAGGGGCCAGCGTGAGCTCATCATCGGAGACCGCCGTACCGGGAAGACCGCCATCGCCGTCGACACGATCATCAACCAGCGCGGCGGCGATGTGATCTGCGTGTACGTCGGGGTGGGTCAGAAGGCGTCCAACATCGCTCAGCTCGTGAAGCGGCTGGAGGACGAGGGTGCGATGGCTCACTCGATCGTCGTGGCGGCAAACGCCAGCGATCCTGCGACGCTCCAGTACATCGCGCCCTTCTGTGGCTGCACGATGGCTGAGTACTTCATGTTCAAGGAGGGCAAGCACACGCTCTGCGTCTATGACGACCTATCGAAGCAGGCCCAGGCGTACCGCCAGCTGTCGCTGGTCTTGCGCCGGCCGCCAGGTCGTGAGGCGTACCCCGGCGACATCTTCTACAACCACTCGCGATTGCTCGAGCGCGCCGCCAAGATCACCGAGGATGCCGAGATCATCGAAGATCACGCCGACATCGAGAAGCCCGGCGGATCGCTGACCGCGCTGCCCATCATCGAGACGCAGGCGGGCGACGTTTCGGCGTACATCCCCACGAACGTAATCTCCATCACCGACGGTCAGATTTACCTCGAGAACGATCTGTTCTACGCAGGCATCCGGCCGGCGATGAACGTCGGCATCTCGGTGTCACGGGTGGGTGGCTCGGCGCAGCTCAAGGCGATGCGCCAGGTGGCGGGCCGGCTGCGCCTCGATCTGGCGCAGTACCGGGAGCTGGAGGCCTTCGCCCAGTTCGCGGCCGAGCTCGATACCGCGACACAGAACCAGCTGGCCCGCGGGGAGCGAATGGTCGAAGTCTTGAAGCAAGGGCAGTATCAGCCGTTGCCCGTAGAGAATCAGGTCATGGTAATATTCGCGGGCACCAACGGCCTGTTGGATGAGGTCGCGGTACCGGATATCCGTGTTTGGGAGGTGGGTTTCCACGACTCCATCAGGGGCAGCCATGCGGAGATTGGCGCGGCAATTCGTGACGAAGGGATGATCTCCGAGAAGACCGAGAAGAAGCTCCGGCAGGCGATCGCCGAGTACAACGAGGTCTTTGCGGCCAGGAAACGGGAGCGTGCCGAGTCTACCGCTGCGGTCGCGGGATAGGCACCGATGCAGAAAGCACGCGACATCCGGCGCAGGATCCGCTCGGTTCAGAGCACACGCCAGATTACGCACACCATGGAGATGGTCGCGGCGTCCAAGATGCGCCGCGCCCAGGACCGGGTGAGGGCCGCACGGCCATACGCGGCTAAGCTCTCCGAGGTCATCTCCAGCCTCTTCGCGCCGGAGTTGGCGGAGAGATACCCAATTCTCCGCCAGCCGGAACAGGTGCGCAAGGCTGCGCTCATCCTGCTCACGAGCAACCGGGGGCTGGCGGGCGGATTCAACGTCAACTTGATCCGTAAGGCACGCGCGAGGCTGGAGGAGTTCCGCGAGGCTGGCGTCGACGTCGACTTCTACGTTGTGGGAAGAAAAGGCATCAACTTCTTCAGGTATCGGCGCCAGGCTATGGCGAGCGAGCGGACGGACATCAGCGATCGGCCGACGCTGGATGATGCGAATTCCCTTGTCAATCCGTTGATCACGCGGTTCGAAGCGGCAGAGCTCGACGCGGTCGATATCGTCTACTCGCAATTCCAGAGCGCGCTTTCCACACCGGCTGTGTGCGCGCGAATTCTGCCCGTAACGGCGGGCGAGAATACGAAGCGTTCGCACAACTACATCTTCACACCATCGGCCGAGGGCATCCTGACTTTCGTGTTGCCGCTGTATGTGCGGAACTCCGTCTATCGTGCCTTGGTCGAGAACACTGCGTCCGAGCAGGGTGCTCGGATGACGGCGATGAAGAACGCGACCGACAACGCCGACGATCTGGTGAAGACGCTGACACTGGAATACAACAAGGCACGACAGTCACAGATTACCCAGGAGCTCACCGAGATCACCGGGGGTGCGGAGGCACTCAGAGGTTAACGATCCAAGGCGGAGGCGGAGCTGATCGAGTCCGCTTTCAGAACGTCCAAGCAGATAAAAATCATGGCAGATAATATCGGTAGAGTGGTGCAGGTGATTGGGCCCGTCGTCGACGTCGAGTTCGATCCGGAGAAGTTGCCCGAGATCTACACGGCGGTGCGGATCAAGGGCCCGGCGTCCGACGATTCGACGGT
>JBDHAI010000282.1:0-3827 GCA_039588155.1 Gemmatimonadota bacterium
CGGGAACTTATGACTCCACGTCGGTGGAACGGAGCTAATGCCGCCGTCGACTTCGAGATTGCCCGTCACCTTTGCGTCACCAACAACTTCGAGTTCGACGGTCGGCACGTCGGTTCCTATACCAATCGTGTTAAAGGTCCCACCCGCCTGCTGGCCGTAGGCCTCGATGCCGAGGTCTCCTTTTGCGATCCACGCCTCCGCGCCGTCGTCAGCGTCTAGGAAGTGGGCGCCCGCAAAGGCGCCTTCAGCGTCGATGCCGAGGTCTCCTTGAGCGAGATACACCTCTCCCGTGCCGTCTAAGTCGGAGAAGAAGCCTCCTCCGCTAACTCCGGTGCCCTTGACGCCGTAATGAGTAGTGCTTATTGCCTGGACGCCAAAGTTTGGGTCGGCGACCCACGCCCGTGTGGCGCTGTTTGGGGTCTGGAAAAAACCGCCCGCGGAGCTACCTTCAGCGTCTATCCCATAGTCACCATCGGCTATTGTCGCTCTTCCCGAGTCGTTTGAGTCGTAGAAGAAACCACCTCCACTTACCCCCGCTCCCCTAACCCCAATGTGAGTGGTGCTTTTTGCGTCGATGCCATATGTGTTGTCGGCCACCCACGCCGTTGTGGCCTCGTTTGTGTTTTCGAAGTAGCCCCCCGCGTCGCTGCCGTAGCCCAGGATCCCGTAGTCGCCGCTGCCCAGGTAGGCGAAGCCGGAATCTTCGGCGTCCCCGTCCCCGAATGCGCCCCCGGCTAACCTGCCGCCGCCAACGATCCCTAGATCGTTCCAGCCCAGGCGGGCGTGGCCAGAACCGTCGACCTCCACAAATATGCCCCCCGCGTAGCTGCCGTAGCCGTACACTCCTACATTGGTGATGCCCAGGTAGGCGTGGCCAGAATAGTCGCGGTTCTCGAAATAGCCCCCCGCGTAGCTGCCGTAGCCTTCTATGCCCACGTCATTCCCGCTGCCGGAGGCGGCGCCGGCGATCAGGTTGCCGGTCTTCACCTGGGTGCCGGCCGACGTGTCCAAAAACTCCGAGGAGTCTCTGCCATCGAGGTGCGCGGCATTAAGCGCGTAGGCTGAGGAAACCAGGCGGATTCGCGGCATCATGGGCGGGTCGAGAGTACTTCCTGCATCACCGACCTGGATCTCCATCCACACCACCGACTCATTAGCGAACACGTCGGCCATGGAGGTATAGGCTCCAGCAGGGTGATCACCGTCTCCGAGCCGGACATTAAACAACGCCTGGGAAACGGGTACAGCTCCCGTACCGGAGAGAAGATGCTCGTCCGTGAGGAGCAGTGACCCGCCGATGTCTTGGTCGTAGAAGCGAAAGACCATGTCATGCGGACCGTCCAACGGCGCACCGTTGGCGTTCCGCAGTACGCCCTGGAAGTTCGCAACATCCGGGGGTGTCGCGGCGAAGACCGCAACCGTAACACCCAGGAGCAACATTCCAAATGAAAAAGTGATCGTTCTCATCTTCGTCTCCTTCCTTACGGACATGGCTGCGCGTTGCTGCGCTCCAACCCGGCGCTGGTAGAACCCTTGGTGCCCTCCTCGCTCAGCAGATTCTCTGCCGTGACGAGGTAGAAGAAACCATCGTTCGTGGGTACCGGGTCGTTGTCCGTCGCCGTCTCGTCGGATAGATCCTGCTGCTCGCAGTTGCCGAAGCCCAGGCCCAGCAGATTGCTCATCAAGGCACGGTACAGGTTGTAGACACCAACCGACCCTTCGGTGTCCCACTGGAGTGTTTGCTTGTCGCCGAAGACGACACCGCTCACCTCTCCGGGCGGCGGGTAGGACGAGCCAAAGCCTGCGGCCATCGTGAAAGACGTGCTACTGAGTGCGACCTCGGCCGTGTTCTGACCCGTACTGGCCAGCGTGATCTGGAATCTAGCGGAACTGGGTACCTCTCCTGTGGGAACCCCGCCTGCGTTGAAAGCGTACTCCGTTAACTGGTAGTTTGCGCTCTCCTGGGCAAGCACCTGGCAGGCCAGCAGGAGAACGAGCACAATCAACACTCGCTTCATCTTCTGATCACCTCCATCGGCTCAGACGGGACGCCGCGGGGCGAGGAGGCCGCAAGCGGCCAGATTCGTCCGTCGCGTCCCTCTGGGGACGGCATCGTTTGGAGAAACTGAGGGGCCTGGCCCTCGCACTGGCATGTCCCCCCTGTTGTCTGTGAATTGCGCCGAGTCTACTGCGAAACAGGGTGGATCCGAGCAACTGAAAGGCGACTTAGTTGGTCTACTTCACACAGGAGCCGGAATGTCCGGGTCCAGAGAATTGCGTGGTCCGGCCGGCCGTCAGCTGCCAGAACCCCTCACGGATTTGTACAAGCGGCTTCTGGAGGTCGGGGTCAACGGTAAGCACTCGTCGTAGCCCGTCTTGTCGCCCTCCCTGCGATGCGTATTGCTGGCCTCCCACGAAGCAGCACCCAGCATGGATCCCGAAATCGAGCGTCAGGAAGGCCGATTTTCGCCTTGTTGGACTACTCCGGGCTAGACTGTCTGTTACCTCCAGAGGAGCAACTGACCATGCGCTCGATCGCCAAGACCCGCATCCTCGTTGCGGCCGGACTGCTGCTGGCGGTCCTGGCGCAGCATCCCACCGTCGCCGGCCGCGCCGGAGACGTGCGCGTCGAGGCCTTCAAGCTGCTGAACGAAGGCGTGTCCGCATACAACCGGGGGCTTTACGACGAGGCGGTGGACAACCTCGGACGGTGTGCCGCGATCGCGCTCAATTCGTTCCGCGCGTATTACTACTACGGACTTGCGTTGAGCGCGTCTCGGCGCTACGTCGAGGCGGTCGAGGCGCTCAACGTGGCGCTCGACCTCGAGCCCGAAGACCTGCAGGCTCTGATTGCCCTCGGAAATGCCCAACTCAAGCTGGGCGACATCGACGAAGCCCGGGCCGGGTACACGCGGGCCCTGAAGCTGCGTCCCGCCCACGCGCCGGCTCTGGACGGTACGGCGCGCACCTACGAGGCGCAGGCCAACGACGACAAGGCACTCGACTACTATCGCCAGGCCATCCTCAGCAACAAGGGCTACGCCCCGGCCTACACACACCTGGGCGACCTATACATGCGGAATGGCCGCGTGCGCGAGGCGGTGCGGTTGCTCGAGGAGGCGGTTACGATCCGGCCCGACTTCGCAGAGGGACACAACCGGCTCGCCGTGGCCTACGGTCGCCTTGCAATGCACCACGAGGCCGTGGCCACGATCCGCAAGGCGATCGAGCTCGACCCCTCGGACCCGTACCACCCACAGACCCTCGGCTGGCTGCAACTGGGCCAGGGGCTGCTGAGTGCGGCAGAAAGATCGTTCCGGCAAGCGTTGGAGCTCGATGCTCGGCTGCCCGACAGCCGTATCGGGCTGGCGCAGGTAGCGCGCGGGCGGGGGGAGTACGAATTGGCCGTGCTGGAAATCGTCGCGGCGCTGGCGATCCCCGATCTGGAAACCACGATGGTCGATCGTCTGCACGAGGTTCGCGAGGTCGTGGAAGCCGAAGAGCTGCGCGTCGCCTCGCTGGAATCGCGAGTCGCGGCGGGCGACGCCGCGCCCGAGGATTACGCGGATCTGTCCGACATCCTGGCCCTGCGAGGGCTGTGGGGGGATGCCGCCGAGATGCAGCGCCGGGCACCAGCCTCGCCGGACGGCGACGAGTGGTTGGCCTTTCTTTTGTTCCAGGACGGCAAGTACCGTGAAGCTCACGGGATCTATTCGCGCTTGGCGGAGAGCGAGGGGCGGATCGAGCTGCAGCTCAACGCCGGCATCGCGTTGGCCCTGCTGGGAAACGACGGCGCGGCAGCCCGGGAGTACGACGCCATCCTGCAG
>JBDHAI010000283.1:0-3824 GCA_039588155.1 Gemmatimonadota bacterium
GAATCAGTCGAAATCGTACTTCAGCGTCATCTCGTAATTGTTATCATACCTCCGGTGCAACCCGCAGATGCGAGTTGCCCACGAACCTCGCCCTCCAACACGCCATCGACCGACGAGATCACGCCAGGCGGATCAACCTCGTCGTTCTCCTACAGCTGCGAATGCTGGATAGTCCACGTCGTCGACACCTACCCGACGCCGGCTAACAGTTGGCGATTAGCCTGCGCTGCAAGAACGCTGACCGCGGTCGCACTCGCTACCGCGCTTATCCCACAGAAGTTGGACAGCGCGGCAAGAGTGGGCTAGCGCCCGCGGTCAGCGTCGTGCGCCGGTGGACAAGCTGGAATCACACCGGATTTGACGGACCTATAGGGCCGCGAGCCGCAATCGGCCCCGGCCTACTTCGCTACTCGGTCCTTCAACCCCTTGCCGGCCTTGAAGGTCGGATACGTCTTGGCCGCCAACTGAATCGTCTGGCCGGTAGCCGGGTTGCGGCCCGTGCGCGCCGGCCGGTGCTTGGTGTCGAAGCTGCCAAAGCCCGTCAGCGATACCTTGCGCCCACTGTCCAGTTCGACCGCGATGATCCCTTTGCCTGGATCAGTGTCGAAGATGCAACCTACGACCTCGGCCGCCTTGGCCTTCGACAGGTCGCACTTCTTTGCCAGCTTCTCCGCCATCTCCGTCTTGTTCATCTGCAGCCTCCTTCGGGGTTAAGAACGTCTGCTCTCTCTTCACGCTTGCGGATCGCGGCCGCTCTTGTAAAGGTGACGTGCCAGAACCTGGCCCGCCCTGGGGATCTCGAGGATGCTCGTGGCACTTCCGCCCACCCCCGTCACTGTGCCCAAACTAGCTCCAACGCTAAGGCCTGCAAGCCTTTTGCGCCAGTTCCGGCTTACGCCCGGCGGGCGTCGCCACCCCGCCCACGCTCGACCCTGCGCGCTCCCAGCCGACCGCAATCCCGCGCCCGACCACCGGAATCGCCCAATAGATGCTGGCAAAATCGCCAATCCAGCGCCCGTTTCAGCCACCAGCTGACGATCGTCTCGCGGTGCGGCCGTGCGACGGTACTTGGCGCGGGCTACGCCATCGGCGGATATTTGACCGTCCTCTGCCCCGCGAGGAACATTTGTTCCCGCCGGCTGACTCGACGATAACCGGCCCGCCCGCCGCCGCCGTTAAGCGCGCCGCGGGGTTCGAACGCTCATGGCTACGGATCGACAGGCTTCGTCGTTTGGCTGGCGAGGGAGAAGACGAGCGTCTCGATCTCACCGTCGGTATGATCGAGAACTCGCTCCCGGTAAGCGCGGGCACTACACAGCCCCAGTATCGTCTGGTCGATATCCCAGACAATCCGCCCGCGGATCGAGGGCCTACCCGGAACCGTGACCGAGACTTCCGCGGTCACGTTCGTCCGGCCCGACTTCCAGAGCGGAAGCCAATGCCATCTTGGCCAGTCTATTCCGAGCCTCGTCACCTCGACAGTGAGAGTGTCGCCATTCTCGGAAAACAGGTGCTCTGATCTCGACCGGCCATCCTGCACAACCCTCACAAGAGACACCGGCTCGCCCGAAGGTGGAAGCTCGAGGTTCGAAGTGTTCCGAGACGAAAGCTCCGCGCGGTAACGGACGGCGAACCCGGCCTCTCCGGCGGCCACTACCCCCAGGAGCACAAGAAGGACAAGCAGAAGACTTCTACTGGTCATGTCGCCACGCGCTGATCTCTCATCCGCCGCACGGCGCACGGCGGTACAAAAAAGCTATACTCTTGCCCCCCTCGCCATCGTCGATCTCCGCACGAAGTGAATCCCTGCCAACCGGCTCGTAACTGATGCGACGAGGAAAATCGTGCTGCGGATTCTCGAAGGTGGCGCCTTCCGCGCTGACGCGCGTGGCTTCAAACGCGGCCGAAGCCTGACCCGACGGATGTGCTTCGTAGAATAGCTCGGAGTCGACCTCCCGGATCAACACGAGCTCGTACCCCGTCGTCTGCTGCTCGCGAACGGTTCGGCTCATCCCGAGCATCGTCCCTCCCCGTGGCGGCATCCAGTTCTCTTCTATGGACAGATCCGCTTTAGACATCACCCAACACCCGGCGAGCCACGACAAGTCATGGATAGATCGACCGGCTTCAGCAGGGGGGTCCTGGGCCCTGGCATCGCCCGCAATCGCGAACAACCCGAGAAGACTGACGAAAAGCAAGTATCTAATCACTGGTGGTCCTTTCATCGCCTGGCCCGCGCCAAGAAGCCTAACGCGTCCTATCGAGACCAGGGTGGCACGATGCCGTTGATACGTGCGTACGCCACGGACTGACCGACGTGCTCGTTCATATGCGCCAGAAGCTGGAATAGCACAGCCCAACCCGCGACCCGGCGTCCGTACAGCATGGTCGACCGCGTGAGATCCGCCTCGCCCATATCACTGACCGAAGTCCGTACGTGCTCGATCGACTCGACGAGCAATTCGATGATTCTGGCCTTGTCCGTGATCGACTCGAAGTTCTGCCAATCGACTTCTGGCGGCGCGTCGACGCCGAGCGACTCCTCGAGGTACAGGTAGTTGTAGCGAGCGATGTGAGCGTAGACCCGGCCGATCGACATGACACCCTCCCCAGGGCTCCACGTGTAGAGAGCTGCTGGGATTTCCCCGGATAACATGACCAGCTTGCGGGACGACCGCTCGAAGTGCTCCACGAATTCATCGCGATAATCCAGTGGCGTGCTCTGTGCGAGAGCAGTCCCCGCGCCGAAAAGAAGAACGAGTGGGGCGAGTACGGAGCTTAGTCTCATGTTTTCGGTCCTCGTTCAGGCCGGGTTGGTGAACCAAATCGTGGGCTCGCCAGCTACTCCGGCCGCCGACATCACTTCGCGCAAGCGCTCGGACTCTACAAAGTCACGAGCTGACTGCAGCGTCTCGAAGTCGTGCCAAGCCGTCACGTCGTTAGGGTCTTCCGCCGACTGGAAGACCGCATCACCTGTTACGCCCATGCCCTTACGCTCAGCGTCGAAATCGTTGTAGGCCTGCTTCCACTGGGTGAAGTCAGCGACGGGATGACGTACAAACATGCGAATCACGACAACCTCCTATGTTGGGTGTTCATTTGCTGCGAACTTAACTGCGCCAAAGCACGGCCACTTCGGTGCTATTGGGCACGCTTTGACCTCATGAGGCGCTGGTAGGCGACTTTGATCAGTATCGCGAGAGCCGGAATCGTGATCAGTCCGACCCACCAGTATTCCTGGATAATGTCCCAAGCCGTCATGCTAATCGCGACGCCTACGTGACCTCACTAATCTCCAACAAGTGTCCATCCGGATCGCGAAAGAAACACCGGATCTCACCACCTCGATCCACAGGCGGTGTCAAGAAATCTGCACCTCGCAAACGTAGCGTTTCGTAGGCACCCCGGCAGTCTGGCACCCTGAAGGTCAGCTGATGGCTGACGCTGGCTGGGTCCACGGGCGGCGCAAACGTTACCCCCGGTTTGTCTTCCGTCGGGCCGCCGCCCGTGACCAGCAGCAGCCAGTTACCCTGAAAGCTCAACACGCAGGATGTGCCTCCGTACTCTCGATACACGGAGGCGCCGAGAACGTCTGCGTAGAACTTCTTGGATCGTTCCACATCGCTCACCACCAAGAGCTGCGTGAGCTCGACACCTTCGGTGGGGAACGGCGTACTATCATCCACCTATCAATCCTTTCGCAAGAAAACCGTCAAGCTACCGACTACTCGAGCGGAATACGGCTCTTGTTCGCGTCGAGCCACTGCTCAAACGTCAGGAGCGACGGGTTGAGCGATCGTGCAACGCCAAGATCACGCGCACCC
>JBDHAI010000284.1:0-3809 GCA_039588155.1 Gemmatimonadota bacterium
GACTTCGGCCCGGAGAGCGCAATGGGTCTGGAGCGCCTGATGAAGTTGGCGCTCGACTGGTTCGACACGACGCTCGGGGGATCGGCCGCCGTCGCCGAGTGGCCGAACGCGCGGGTGTTCGTCATGGGCGCAAACCGGTGGAGAGACTTTGACCGTTGGCCGCCCGCGCTCGCTCGTTACCGCAAGCTATTCATCGGCAGCGACCGGGGGGCCAACAGCGCCGCAGGAGACGGCACCCTCTCCCCCGATCCCCCACCGCGGCCGGGTCACGACACCTACGTGTTCGACCCCATGAACCCGGTGCCGACGTACGGCGGCGCGAATTTCCACTTCTTCATGCATCTGGTCGGCGTGAAGGATCAGCGGGACATCGAAGCGCGCGACGATGTGCTCGTCTACACGTCGGCGCCCCTCGAGGAGGACATGGAGATCGCCGGTCCGATCAAGGCGCTGCTCCACGTATCGACCGAGGGCAGGGATACCGACTTCACGGCGAAGCTGGTCGAAGTGAGACCCGACGGATACGCGCGGATCATCGAGGAAGGGATCATCCGCGCGAGCTACCGAAACGGCACCGGCGCGCGGGAGCTCCTGGAACCCGGCCAGGTCTATCGCCTGAGCGTCGAGATCGGATCGACGGCGATCCTGATACCGAAGGGGCACCGCGTGCGCCTCGAGGTGTCGAGCAGCAACTTCCCCAAGTACGATCGAAACCCGAACACCGGCGAAGATCCGCTGAGGGCCCGCGTTCTCGAGGCGGTGACGCAACGGGTTCACTTCGGCGGAGACGCTCCGTCGCATGTGGTGTTGCCGGTGGTCGAGCGCAAAGACCGTGTCACGGATAGGAGGTAAAACGATGAGAAGCAGCGCATTCTGTATCGCCAGTGTGATCCTGCTCATGGCGTTCCCCCCCGGCCTGCTGGCCGTGAACTCGCTGGATCGAGGGATCGAGTTGTTCGAGGCGGGCGATCTGCCCGCGGCCAAGGAAAGTCTCGAAGGCGTCCTCGAAGCCGACAGTGAGAACCACGCGGCGCTGTTCTACCTGGGTAGGATTGCGCTCGCGGAAGAGGATCTCGACGGCGCCATTGGCCGACTCCAACAGGCGGTCAAGCTCGACGGGGACGATTCGGCCTATCGGACCTGGCTGGGCCGCGCCTACATCGCCAAGCTGCAGACGGTTTCGTTCTTCGAGCGGGGGGTGCTCTCCGGGCGGGCGCTCGAGCACCTCCAGAAGGCCGTGGAGCTGGATCCGTCGAACGTGGAGGCCAGAATCACCCTCGGCGGTTACTACTTGAGCGCCCCCCCGATTGCCGGCGGCAGCAAGAAGAAGGCGCGCGAGCAGGCTGAAGAAGTGTTGAAGCACGACGCCGTCGAGGGCAACGCGATGCTGGCGCGGATACACATCAAAGACGAAGAGTACGACCAGGCCATCGAGAAATTGAGCGCGTGCGTCGAAGCGAAGCCTGATAATATAGAGTATCGCTACCACCTCGGGATGCTTTACCAGCAGCTCGAGCGGTACGAGAACGCGTTCGAGGCATTCGAAGAGATCCTCGCGATCGACCCGGAAGACCGCGCCGCCCTGTACCAGATCGGACGGTCGGCGGCCCTTTCGGGCCTCAACACTGATCGCGGCATCGAGTGCCTTACGGTGTATCTGGCAAAAGACGTCAAGCCGGGTTATCCCGGCTATGACGGCGCGCACTGGCGACTGGGCATGATCTTCGAGCACAAGGGCGACGTGGCTACGGCCCGGACGGAATACGAGACGGCGGTGCGGCTCAACCCGGACGAGGACCGGTACAAAGAGTCGTTGGAGGCACTCGGCGAGAATCGAGCAGAGCAGTAGAAGGTGACATCCGTCCACATTACAAACGAGGAGAGCGCGAAGGCCAGGCTGAAGGCGCTATGGCGATGGCGGTCTTCGCGAGGCCTGTTGGTCGTCGCGTCGGCGATCACGGTCGTCATCTCTCTCTTCGAGATAACGCTCGATCCGATCGCCATGCTCCGCGAAATCGCGAGCAACTTCATCACGTGCGTGGCGATCACCTTCAGTATCGGCACGATCATGGCGCTGGCCGGCATGCCCGGGGCCGGTCGGGACTGGAAGCGCGTACTCTTTCAGCTCCTCCTCCTGGCGATGGGGGGGATGCTGGGCGGACTGATCGGCTGGGGGATCAACCACCTTCTGTTTCCCTACTACATCAGCCACCCCTACATCTACTTGATGATCGTTGCTCTCCTCTCCATCATCTTCGGTCTGGCGCTGCTTGCCTACGACAACATCTCGACAAAACTGGACGAGACTGCATCGCGACTGGCTGAAAAGGAGGTGCAAGAGCAGACACTTCTGCGCCTCAAGACCGAAGCCGAGCTAGAAGCGCTCCGCGCCAAGGTCAACCCGCACTTTCTCTTCAACACTCTCAACTCCATCGCCAGCCTGATTCCCGAGGACCCTCGCAAAGCCGAGGACATGGTCCAGCGGTTGTCGAATCTGTTCCACTATGTCCTGTCCGCCAGCGACACCGGCCTCGTACCCCTGGACGAGGAGCTCGCATTTATCGGCGAGTACCTCGAGATCGAGAAAGTCCGTCTGGGAGGCCGGCTCGACTACGTGCTGGATAAGGGACCCGCGCTCGACGGACTCGTGGTTCCCAGCATGCTGCTACAGCCCATCGTCGAGAACAGCGTGAAATACGGCATCGCGCCGCGGAAGGAAGGGGGGCGGATAGAGGTGCGCTGCCAGCGAGCGGGCAACCGTTGCACCATCACGATCGTTGACACCGGCGGAGGCTTCGATCCAAGATCAACGCGGGAGGGGTTCGGCATCAGCGGCGTTCGGCGCCGGCTGGAGCTGAACTATCCCGGCAGGCACCAGTTCGAGATAGCCTCCGAGAATGGCGTCACGGTTCGAATAGACATACCAGTGGCAGATGACCTACAAGACCGTTCTAGTCGATGATGAACCCCTCGCGCTCAAGCGGCTCGAGCGCATGCTCCGCGATTATCGCGACACCATCGAGGTCGTGGGACGAGCCGAGACCGGTGCTGACGCGGTTGCACTGATCAACGAGGTCAAACCGGACCTCATATTCCTCGACATCCAGATGCCGGAGCTGACCGGGTTCGACGTCCTGGAGCGCCTCGATTACACGCCGCTGGTGATCTTTTCGACCGCTTACGACCAGTACGCGCTGCGGGCGTTCGAGGTCAATTCCATCGACTACCTTCTGAAACCGGTCGATCCGAAGCGGTTGCACCAGGCCGTGAACAAGCTGCTGCGGCTGTCGGAAAGCGCGGCCGGAGACCTCCGTGAACGAATCGAGAAAATGCTGAGAGCGGTGCCAGGTGCCGGGCCGAGCCGAATTCAGGTCCGGCTGGGGGACAAGATCCGGCTGATTCCGGTATCCGAAACCGTTTATTTCCGCTCCCGGGACAAGTATGTAGAGGTCTATGCGCACGGGAAGATGCATCTTATCACCAAATCGCTCTCCCAGCTCGAATCCGAGCTTCCGTCGAGCGAGTTCGTCAGAGTCCATCGCTCCGTGATCGTCAACGTCAACTTCATCGAGGAGTTCGCGAAGGACTTCGGCGGCGGTTACGTCGTGCGCATGAAGGACGCCGAGAGGACCGCGCTCCCCGTCAGCCGACGATACAAGTCGCGCCTGAACCTGGGATGACTCCACGGATAGCAACGCACTCTCGAGAGGCGGTTACGTGAACATGCGACGCATCCAGCTGCCCTGTTCATGGCGTTCGATATGGGTGCCCCTCGCCCTCGCCTTCGTTGTGGTCGCTGTTTGTTTCGG
>JBDHAI010000285.1:0-3799 GCA_039588155.1 Gemmatimonadota bacterium
TATGCTGGCTTGCGCGGCCCCGGAAACGAGTCCGGAGGTGCGGCCGCTGGTCGATTCGACTTGGTTGGATACCCATCTCGACGCCGTCGTGGTCCTCGACATCCGGCGCCCTCAGGCCGATCCCGCCTTCGCGGTCGGGCACATACCGGGCTCCGTGCACTCGCCGTATGGAGGGGACCCCTGGCGTGTCACCCGGGACGGTGTTCCCGGGATGATGCCGCCCATCGACGGTCTCGAGCTGATGCTCGGGGGTCTGGGGATCTCGAATCAGGATCACGTCGTCATCGTGACGATGGGTGAGTCGGCGGCGGAGCTTGGCTCTGCGACGCGCGTCTACTGGCAGCTCAAGGTATTGGGACACGAGAAGCTTTCGATCTTGAACGGCGGTTACAGAGCCTGGCAGGCTTCGGCGTACTCTGTCGAGAGCGGGAGCAGCGCGCCGACGCCTGCAACCTATCGCGCTGACTATCGGCCGCAGCTCGTCGCCAGCGCCGAGGACGTGTCGGCCGCCATCGCGGCGCGTACCCCGCTCATCGACGCACGCAGTGCGAGCTACTATGTGGGGGAACGCAAGAGCCGGGTGGCCGCTCGCTACGGCACCATCACGGGCGCCTCGAACCTGCCCACCGAGTCCTATACCGTGGGCGGCGGCGGCACTTTCATCGATCGATCGACCGCCGCTTCGCTCTGGAACGAGGCCGGGATCCCCATCGCGGGCGAGCAGATCAGCTTCTGCAACACCGGCCATCTGGCCTCCCTGGCCTGGTTCGCGGCCTACGAGGTCCTGGGCAACAAGGAGGCCAGGCTATACGACGGCTCGCTAGCCGAGTGGTCCGCGGATCCCGCTCGGCCGATGGAGAACACCGAGAATCCGAATCGATCCTGACGGCCGGCAGCGGGCTCTAGACCGATCGCTGCTCGGCGGTCAGGTCAATTTGACTGCCCGTGTGCCGTGATGAGGTCAGATTGAACCGGGCGGCGCCGCCACAGCTGTGCGGCTCGTTTCAGTCGTAGTACCTAAGTCATTATTTCACAAACATTTATATTCGTTCCACCGGCCCCGGCGCCGAGCCCAAAGCCGGGTACGCTTCCTGCCCTAGCGGCCTGAGCCACCCCCCAATCTGTCCGGCGCTAGAAATCCTATTTCGTCGAATTCCCGCGGGCCCGCCGCGGGTCTTCTAAGCAGGTCTTGCTGTCGAAAGGAATAGCGATGGGTCTGCCGGTTAAGATCCCGGAATGTCGCGTGGAACGACCGAACGGCGTGCGTTCTTTGCTCGCGTGCCTACCGGAGCGTCTCCACGACTCAGGCGGCTTCGCTTTGGCCATGGCCGTCTTCGCATTGGTGCTGTTGGCGGCGATCGTCGCCGGCGGGTATTTCTCCGCGTCACAGGAGTATCTGATCGGTCGTGGAATGCGAAGCACGACTCAGAGCTTCTACGCCGGTGAGGCCGGCCTGCGCGAGGTTCTCGAGGATTGGGATCCGCTCATCTACAATGCAATGCAACCCGGCGACTCGGTCACGGTCGGACCGTTCACGCTCGACGGGGGTGCGAGCTACAGCGCGTCTGTGGTACGAGTAGGGAGCGCCGCCGATTCGCTCAAGCGTTACTTCTACATCGAGGCGGCGGGCCGCATCTCGGGCCCTAATCGGGGTGAGCGACGCCAGGCGGTGGTCGTGCGGACGTCGTATACCGACATCTGCTGTGACGGCGCGGTCAAAGTCGTCAACAATGTGACGTTCGGCGGTGGCGCCCAGCCGATCATCTCGGGCTACAACAACGACCCGCCGGGCATCTGGCCGGCGTCCGCCTGTGCGGGGATCCCCGGTGACAGCACCCCCGGCGTCATCCACGGCCCGACGGGAATCGTCAACGATTATTCACGGGTGGAGGGCAATCCAGCGGTGGTCGCGGATGGCGGACTCACGAGCGCGAACCTGTTCGACTTCGGCGACCTGACCTATGACGACCTGGTCGCGATGGCCAACCACGAGTTCGTCGGCGACCTGACCTTTAACAACACCACGGCGAGCACCGTCGGCGGCAAGTGCAACCGGAGCGATCCCCTTAACTGGGGGGCGCCGCAGAACCCCGGCAGCCCCTGCTTCGACTACTTCCCCATCATCCATGTGACGCACGATCTCTATCTGACGGGGGCCGGCGCCGCGCAGGGCATACTTCTGGTCGATAACGACCTCTACATCAGTGGCCCGTTCGAGTTCTATGGGATCGCGCTCGTTAAAGACGATCTAGATATGGGTGGGCCGGTGGACGTCTACGGCGGCATGTACGTGCGCGACGACGTCTGGTTCAACGGCGCGACACCACGCTTCTGGCTGAGTCGCTGTGCCAGCGAGCGCGCCGAGCGCCTGTCCAAGATCAGCAGGCCGCGACTGCTGTCGAATCGGGCCTGGGTCGACTTATTCTGAGTTCGTGAGAATCTGTAGGGTCAGGAGCAGCCAGCAGTGACCAGCAGCCCCTTCTCGAGGTCAGTGAGGGGAGCGGGGTAGTTACCGGTGAAGCAAGCATCACAGTAGGGGCCGTAGTCCTTCACCGCCTCGAGCATACCCTCCAGCGACAGATAACCGATCGAGTCGACGCCCAGATAGTCGCGGATATCCTCAACGCTGCGGCGCGAGGCGAGCAGCTCCTCCTTGGTGGGCATATCGATGCCGTAGAAACAGGGGTGCCGGATGGGGGGTGACCCGATGCGGATGTGAATCTCCTTCGCGCCGGCCTCACGGATCATCGATACCAACCCGCGGCTCGTCGTACCGCGGACCAGCGAGTCGTCGACCATCACCACCCGCTGACCCTCGATGACCTCTCGGACGACGTTGTACTTGACCCGCACCTTGAAGTCACGGTCGGCCTGAAACGGCTGGATAAAGGTGCGCCCGATATAGTGGTTTCTGATCAGCGCCAGCTCCAGCGGGATCCTCGATCCCTCGGAGAACCCCAGGGCCGCGGAGTTCGACGAGTCGGGCACCGAGAAGACGGCATCGGCCTCGACCGGGTGCTCGCGGGCGAGTTGGCGTCCGAAGGCGCGGCGCGCGCGGTCCACGGAGCAACCCCAGAGGCTGGAGTCGGGCCGGGCGAAGTAGATGAGCTCGAAGACGCACGCCGTGTGGGCTTCCGGCTGCAGGCGCGGCAGCTCTTCGATTTTCCCGTCGCGGATCTTCAAGATCTCGCCGGGCTCGATATCTCGGACGTACTCGCCGTCGATCAGATCGAGGGCACAGGTCTCCGAGGCGACGATGACAGCCGCGCCTTTCTGCCCGAGCACCAGCGGTCTGAACCCACGCGGGTCGCGGGCGGCGTACACCGTATCGTTCACCAGGATGGCCAGGGAGAAGGCCCCCTCAACCTGACTCAGCGCCTCCAGCACCTGCTGGTCCGGGTGCGGCTGCTGCGAACGCGCGATCAGGTGAACAATGACTTCGGAGTCCATCGTCGACTGGAAGATCGCGCCCTCGGCGACCAGTCGGGTTCTCAGCTCGGCCGCGTTGGTGAGGTTGCCGTTGTGAGACAGCGCGAGGGTCCCGTCACGGTAGTTGACCAGGGCCGGCTGTGCGTTCCGCACCTCCGATTCACCCGCCGTCGAATAGCGGGCGTGGCCAATGGCGACGCGTCCATCCAAATCGCCGATGTGGTGGGCCTTTATGGCCTCGGCAACCAGCCCCATCCCCTTGTGGATGTGAGGGCCGCCGTCGTAAGAGACGATTCCGGCCGACTCCTGACCCCGGTGCTGCAGGGCGTAGAGCCCGAGGAACGTAAGCTCCGCCGCCGCGTCGTGGCCG
>JBDHAI010000286.1:0-3789 GCA_039588155.1 Gemmatimonadota bacterium
ATCTCTGACGCCGGCCTGACATTCAAGGCGCCAGGCGTTTTGAAGTCGACAAGCCTATGATCTCACGCAGAGAGATGATCCGCACGACCAGTATGAGCGTTGCTGCCCTGGCCACCGGCGCCGGACACCTGGGCACAGGCCGGCTAGCCGCTCAAGATCTCCCACCCCAGCGGCCGACCGTTGACGAGCGGAAGTTCGTCAGCGAAGCCGTGGAGGGAACGATCCAAAGAGTGAAAACAGATATCGCCGACGCCGAGCTCGCCTGGATGTTCGAGAACTGCTATCCCAACACGCTGGACACCACGGTAGAGTTCTCCATTAAAGACGGCAGGCCGGACACATTCGTCATCACCGGTGACATCCACGCCATGTGGCTGCGCGACTCCACGGCGCAGGTCTGGCCCTACCTGCCGTTGGCACATGACGATGACAAACTCGGGCAGCTGCTGGCGGGCGTGATCAACCGCCAGACCCAGTGCATTCTGATCGACCCCTACGCCAACGCCTTCAACGACGGTCCCACCGGCGGAGGCTGGGAGGACGACCTCACCGACATGAAGCCGGACCTCCACGAGCGGAAGTACGAGATCGACTCGCTCTGCTATCCGGTGCGGCTCGCACACGGATACTGGAAGGCGACCGGCGATGCTTCTGTACTCGACGGCGACTGGCGAGCGGCCGCGAAGCTCATCGTGAAGACTTTTCGCGAGCAGCAGCGGAAAGAGGACCGCGGCCCGTATAGGTTTCAGCGAACGACCGCCGTCGCCTACGACACGGTGCCCCTGGGCGGTTACGGTAACCCAACCCGGAAAGTCGGGCTCATCCACTCTATCTTCCGACCCTCCGACGACGCCTGCGTCTACCCGTTCCTGGTACCGTCCAATCTATTCGCGGTGTCGATACTCTCATCGCTCAGTGAGATGTTCATCGAGGAATTCGGCGATCGGGCTTTTGCTGCTGAATGCGACGAGCTCGCCCGGGAGGTGGCGGAGGCGATAGAGACGTACGCTCTGGCACCCCATGGGCCTCACGGCCGCATCTACGCCTATGAGATCGACGGGTTCGGCAACGCGCTGTTCATGGACGACGCCAACGTCCCCAGCCTTCTCGCCCTACCCTACCTGAACGCAGTTCGGGCTTCAGACACTGCTTACCAGGCTACGCGAAGCTTCGTGCTCAGCGATGACAACCCGTACTTCTTCCGGGGTCGTGCGGGAGAAGGCATCGGCGGTCCACACGTCGGCCTCGACATGATCTGGCCGCTGGGGATCACGATGAGAGCCCTGACAAGCACCGACGATGACGAAATCCTCGCTTGCCTACGCATGCTCAAGGCGACCCATGCCGATACTGGGTTCATGCACGAGTCGTTTCACAAAGACGATCAGTACGATTTCACGCGTGCCTGGTTCGCTTGGGCCAATACCTTATTCGGGGAGCTCATCGTGAAGCTTCACGAAGAGCGACCGAGACTGCTCAACACGCCACTCTGAGCGCCTCGATGCCAGCCATGATCGATCGCCGCACCTTTGTCGGTACGATGGGAGCTGCCGCTGTGGCGGGCACGGTGCCGAACCCGGTCAGAGCGTTCCTCGCCCTCTCGGGTTTGCCACAGTCGCGCACCATGCCGAGGGTCGCCGTGCTGTCCGAGCCTGGTTTTCCCACGATCGACGCACGCCCACTCGACCAGGACGTCGGAGAAATCGGGGCGACCCTGTTACGCGTCGATGAGCTCATGCAACTCACGCCAGAAGCCTTCGATGTCTATCTCAATCCGTACGGTTCCGCCTTTCCCAAGCAAGGGTGGGGTCAGCTCCTGCAGTTCCTGGTGGCAGGCGGAAATTGGGTGAACGTGGGCGGTGTACCGTTTAGCGTGCCGGTGGATCGCGAGAATAACGCCTGGCGGCCTGAGATCCGCCAAACGGCGTATCACAAGAAGCTGGGCATCACGCAGGCCTTTCCGGTCGCTATCGCCCCAGCGAGCACCAAGGGCGCAAACCCACAGATAGACTGGACCGATTCGCTGGCCGCTCAGGTCGAAGCGCATACCGTCTTCGAGCTCTACTACCGGTTCACCCGCGAGAAGGAGTTCCGCGACGAAGATGGCTCGGACGGGCCCCGGGAAGCCGTCGTCGAGCCGCTCGTCTCCGTGTTCGCCGACGGCGAACACCCCGTAGCCGCACCGCTGGTCCGAGTCGACCGCCTACTCGGCCCCTACGCCGGGGGACGCTGGATCCTGGCGAATTTCGACGGTTCGATCTCCGCTGAAGCGCTGGGCGCGCTCATCCAAGATGCTGCGCTCGGCGCGCGGCGACTGATCTGCCAGCCCTCGTCCGCCTGCTACCGCGACGGCGAGCGCCCCGAAATAACCGTGACGTTGAAGTCGCCGGGCTCCGGACGTCCCAAGACCACCTCCTGCCGCATTGCCGTATTCGATGATCTCGAGCGCGAGATCGCCACGACGACCTTTCCGCTCGAAGGAGCTGGCTTCGCCGTAACCGCCAGCGTCCAGCTGGAGACCGAGGGCGAGGCTGGATTGGCTGCGGGCCTCTACAGACTAGAGGTCGAGCTCGATTCGGACGACTCTGCGTTCGAGGGGTTGAAGACTACGAGTGGTTTCTGGGTATTCGACCGCGAGCTGCTGGCGAGTGGCGCGCCACTGAAGACATCCGAGCACACGTTACTGCGAGACGGCAAGCCTTATATCGTTACCGGTACGTCGTACATGGCTTCAGACGTACATCGCCGGTTCTTGCTCGAGCCGAATCCGCACGTCTGGGATCGCGACTTCGCGGCGATGAAGCGCGCTGGAGTTAATATGATCCGCACCGGCATCTGGACCGGCTGGAAGACCTACATGTCCGATGCCGGTGAGCTCAACGAATCGGCCCTGCGTGCCCTCGACGCTTTTCTACTCACAGCACGCAAGTACGACATCCCGGTGATCTTCACATTCTTCGCCTTCATACCCGAAGACTGGGGCGCCGCGAACCCGTATCTCGATCCGCAAGCCGTGGAAGCCCAGAAAGCATTCATCTCGAAGATCGTCAGCCGCTTCAGCGAGATGAACGACATCATCTGGGACCTCATCAACGAGCCGTCCTGTTGCTCGCCGTCACAGCTATGGGTGACGAGGCCGAACTACGACGAATACGAGGCGCGCGCTTGGGTCGCCTGGTTGGGCGATCGATTTCCATCCGAATCGCTGGCGGCTCTGGACGCGAAACTCGCTGAACTATGGCGGACGCTTCCCGGCGAAGCGCTCGAGCTTCCACGCCTCGAGGAGTTCGGGGACCGCAACATCTTCGAGGGCCTGCGGCCGCTGAAAGCGATGGAGTACCGGCTTTTCGCCAACGACGTCTTCGCCCACTGGGCGCGTGAGATGGTGGCGACGATCCACGAGGCCGGGAACCCATCGCAACTGGTCACCGTGGGCCAGGATGAGGGCGGCACTTACGAGCGCCCGGCACCCACTTTCTACGGCCCGGCCGTCGATTTTACCTCGAACCACACCTGGTGGCTGAACGACGATCTGCTCTGGGACAGCGTCGTCACTAAGACGCCGGACAGACCGAACCTGATCTCGGAGACCGGGATCATGTTCTACGAGAAGATCGACGGGAGCGCCTGGCGCAGCGAAGAGGAAGCCCGCGACTTGCTAGAGCGCAAGCTGGCACTGGCCACGGTCGTGGGCGGAGCCGGTTGGATCGAGTGGATCTGGAACACGAACCCCTACATGCCGCTCGACAACGAAGCAGCGATCGGGTTACTGCGGCCTGACGGCACGGC
>JBDHAI010000287.1:0-3788 GCA_039588155.1 Gemmatimonadota bacterium
CGCGAGATTATCGAGCAGACTGATTTCTCGAGGCTGCAGGTTCCTCACAGCGAGCCCGACGAGTTTCACGTTGGCTTTGCCCACGATGATGAGTGGGGCGAAGAGCGCTCTGAACGGCAGAGCGATCCAGTCGACGACGTCTAGGGATGGGACGGCCGGTGGTTGTTCGAGCGATGAGCGGATTACGGCGGCGCTGTCCGGAGATACCGGTCCATCATCTTCCGATTGCTGCGCCGAAACAGGAACGTGGGTAAAGAGGATGGCCGAAACAGCGATGACGACGGCGGCGCCTCTGCGTGATAGTGGCGGTGCGGTGTTCAGTCGTCCTCCTGCTCTTCCAGTATCTTCTTAAGCGCCGCTTGATCTTTCACGTCCTCGAAGAGCGTCGCTCCAGTCACTATTAGATCGGACACGACCTCGCCCAGCGGCCTGAGTGATTTCTCGCGCTGATGTTCGCTTACATCGCCAATGAAAGGCCAGAGGCGCCGGCGAATGTCTGGGGGTAGCACCTGTTCCAGGTACTCGAGAGAAAAGCTCTTGAGCTTGTCGTCGTCCAGGATGATACCATGAAATGCCGATCGCACCACCTCGGGTTCCAGGATCAAGCTAAGCAATCGAAAGGTGTGCTCCAGGCTGAGTTCGCCCCGCACACCAATCCGCTGCGAGACCAGAGCTTCGTCGTCCGGCTCCTCGTCGAGTAGTTGCTGCATCTCCCATACGGGTTGACCACGGCCGACCTCGGATCTGATTGCCTCCCAGATGCGTGGCTCCTCGTCACGGCTGCCGCGCGGGAGCCCGCGCCTCCTGCGACGCAGCAGGGCGATCGCGGCGCGGTAGCGCACCTCGAAGCGATTTGCGGTCAGGGCATCCTGCAGCGCGTCGTCGGCCTCGGCGCCGCCCATGCGTGCCAGGACACGTGGGATGCGGCGCCTGATGACGAAGTCTGTGTTTTCGTCCCTGAGTAGGCGCAGCAGGTGGGGCACCGCAGGTTCGCCGGCCGTCAAGAATGCGAGGACGGCGCGATCGAAGAGCACGTCACGGGCCAGCAATCGTGCGAGATCCGGATAATGGCTCTCGTCCCAATCGCTGGTCTCCTCGAGCGTCCGCGCCACGACCGAAATATCTGATGATCGCAGGCGTGCCAGTATGGCCTCGGTTCCTGACAATTGCGGCGAGATGGACTCGTCCTCGGTCTGTTGGCTCGTCCCGCCCGACTCATCGTGCATCAGTATCGACTTGATGTCGATGCGGGTGAAGGTTCCGCTCAGCAAATCACGCCCTTCGAGGTGCAGAGCCGCCGCTGCGGTGGCTTCTTCCCCCGCTCCGCTTACCTGCAGTTGTTCCGTCACCGTACTGAAGTACTGTTGACCCATCCGCCGGCTCAGATACATCAATACGAAGCAGCAAGCGATGATGAAGACAGAGAGGTGACGGGATGGGAAGCCCGAGAGCGTGACCCAAAGGAAGATGATCCCGGCGCCCAAGCCTTCCGATACCGAATCGACGACCGAGTCGATGAAGGTCTTGGTCTTGCGGCGGAGCAACGAAGGAACGGGCACGTATAGCACCTCGAGTGCTGAGCGGTAGAGCGATTTTCGCAGAGACGCATCAGCACCTCTCACCGCCGTAACCAGCAACAGGCTGGGCACGAGCAACATTCCCACCGACCCGAAAGCCAGGGTCAGCGGCAGCACCACGAGCGCCCACCCCACTCCGGCCACAGCTAGCAGGCGGCCGACCACCATCAGCTGAAGGACGAGGGCGATCGCCCCGGTCCAGCCGTAGAATGCGCCGAAGAAACTGGTGAGACCTGCCCTCGTGTCGAAGCTGGCTTGTGCAAGTTCCTTGAACTGGTAGTCGAGCAGCGTCGTGGCTATCCCAACGGAAAAAACGATAAGTGCGATCGTGCGGAGATGCGGCGAACCCCAGGCGGTGGCGACACTGTCGGACAGGGTCGATCTTTCCGCCTCGGAGCCCGGCGTGACCTCGAGTCTCGGCAGCAACCGCTGCGTGATGGTGAACAAGGCGATGATCGCTATCAGTCCGGGAATGAGCCAACCGAGGTCGACCGCCCGGGTCAGCCAGATGAGGACGTTTCCTGTCACCATCGCTCCGGCCGTCCCGCCAGCCCCTATCAAGCCGAAGAGACGTTTTGCGCCGCGAACGGCGAAGTACTCTGAAGTGATGACCCAGAAGCCGGACGTAAACAGCAGAGTCCCTAGTGCCGTCCAGAGGTAAAACACGACGATTGCGATCTTTACGTCGGTTCTGTCTGCCGTGGCCGTGGCGAAGGGCCAGAGCACCGCGAGACCGACGGCCAAAACAATCAGTACCGCCGTCAGAACTTGTTGGGGAGAGTACTTCGCCAGTGCTCGTCCAAAGAGGCCAACGGTCGGGACGCTCAAGACGGCAATCGCAGCCGTGATATAAGGTAGGGTTCTTACGTCGAAGGCAGTGAGATAAAACGCTTCACGCAGCGAACGCGCCAGGATGAGGAAGCTCATGACCAGGAACGCTCCCAAGAACGAGAGGGTCACGTTCCTGACCTCGTTTGGACGAACGTCCAGCCAGTCAGCAACTCTCTGGAATGTGCTCAAGACGTTCGGTTCTTTCTGATCGGAAGGCTACGGTCGGCGTGCCGCATCAAGCTGAAGACTTCACCGTTTTGAGTGAGGGTTTCACTTCGTTTCCTACCGCTTGCCCGTCGAAGAAGCAATCGCAGTCGTGCGGATCTTCGCCCAGAACACCATGGAGATCCCACCACTCTCCGGCCTTGCGGCGCGACCAAGGCTGGGCGAAGCGAATGGCGCACAGCGCCTCCTCCAGTTCCCAAGCGTTTTGGAAGCGATCCTCTGGTTTCTTTTCCAGGCATTTCATCACGATGCTTTCGAGTTCCGGCGGGATCGATTCTTCGGAAATCTCCGAGGGCCGCCTCGGCACAGTCTTGACGTGATCGACTATGACCTCGACGCTCGACTCTGCGGTGAAGGGCGGTTGGCCCGTCAGCATCCAGTAGGCCACGCCGCCAAGGTTGTAGATATCGGCTCGACCATCCACTCCCTCGTTTCCGTACACGGTCTCCGGTGCCAGGTAGCGCGGTGTGCCAAACAGCAATCCGGTCTTCGTTATCGCGGTGGCATTGTCCGAGCTGATCTGTTTGGCAAGACCGAAATCCAGGACTTTTACGAAATCGTATAGGCCACCACGGCGCGTCAGAAAGATGTTCGACGGCTTGATATCTCGGTGAATGATGTCGCGCGAGTGCGCCTCCGCCAACGAACCGCAGACTTGCCGGAGGATGTATGCGGTGCGCTCGGGCCCCACGGGACCGAATCGCTCCACGAGCTGCTGCAGATCGAGACCCTCCAAGTACTCCATCGCGTAATAGAGACTACTGTCGGGCGTCCTGCCGACGTCGTAGATGGTGATGGTATTGGGGTGGGTCAGCGTCGCCGATAGCTTGACCTCGCGCTCGAAACGCACGAGCGCCGTCGCGCGATCGCCATCGTCCGCATGCATCACCTTCACGGCCGTCGGCCGGCACATGAGAGAATGTTGGGCGAAGAACACCTGACCCATACCGCCTTGTCCAATCTCGTCGTGAATCAGGTAGTTGCCGAGCCGCTTTGCCTTGTGCGCTGTCTTGGTCAGCGTGTACAGCGTCCTGCTGACAAAGGCAGAGGCGCCGCCCAGGATCGCGATGCCAACGGACCCCCAGATCACGTGGTTGCGGGCGGCTTCGCCGCCACCCCGAGCCTCCCAGAAGCTCGGGTACTCTGGAAAGATCG
>JBDHAI010000288.1:0-3786 GCA_039588155.1 Gemmatimonadota bacterium
GCCACGAGATGACCTGGCGTGAAGAGCTTGTGCTTCATGTTGGGCACCAGGTCGGTGCCCCCCGCGATGGGCATGACATCGCCGGCGTGCTCGCTCAACAGCGCGAGGGCTTCGCCCAACTCGCGCGGTTGATGATACCGATAGGGATGCAGTCTAAGCACCTTGATCCCGCTGATTGCCGATCACTGTTTCTTCTTCTCTCTTGACGTGTGGCCCTTCACTCGACGTCAGTCCCCGGCAGCCGGCAGTGGTACTTCCGGTGACCGCTTCCATGGAGCGATCTCGCCCGCGTTCTCTCGTTCTAAGCGCAACTGCAGGGCCTTCCAGACCCTCGGCGGCGAGAAGGGCAAACGGTCCATACGCACGCCCACGGCATCGTAGATAGCGTTAGCGATGGCCGGGATCGCCGGATGGAGCGGGCCTTCTCCAGCCTCCTTGGCTCCGTACGGTCCCTCTGGATCCAGCGACTCGATCACCAGTGCCTCCAGCTCGGGCGTGTCGAGGCTGGTAGGGATCTTGTAGTCGAGTAGCGAGGGCGCGTTGTGCAGGCCGGTCTCTTTGAAGATGTGCTCCTCCATGATGGCCTCGGCGAATCCCATGTATGCCGACCCTTCCATCTGGCCCTCGACCAGAACGGGGTTCAGGGCGCGCCCGCAGTCGTGGGCGATCCAGATTTTGGCAACCTGAACGAATCCGGTCTCTGGGTCGACCTCTACGTCAGCGACGTGAGCGGTGAAGGAGTAAGCCGGTGAAGCGCCAATGGTGCCGCCGCGATAGTCGCCGTGAATGTCCTCCGGGGTGTTGTAAGACCCTGTTGCACCTAACGCGCCGAACTTCGCTTCGGTGCGGTTGAAGGCCGCCGAGATTGGCATCTTGAGATCCGTGTCGAGTGCGTTAAAGGCCCAGCCACCGGCGAACGCCACGTGTTTGGGTCGGCAGAGCCATTCCTCGGAGACGGCGATGCGCACCTTTTCCTTGATCTTGCGGGCCGCGTCGATGCAGGCGTTGCCACACATGAATGTGACCCGAGACGAGTAGGCGCCCAGGTCCACTGGAGTCAGGTCGGTATCGGCGGATAACACGCGCACGTAGTCTGGGGGCACCCCAAGCTCCTCGGCGACGATGTAAGCGAGCATCGAGTCGGAACCTTGCCCGATCTCGGAGGCGCCACAGAAGACGGCCACGCGGCCCGAGCGGTCGACTTGGAGTTGCACGGCAGACTGCGGCATGTCGTTCGGATAGATGGGATAGTTGGTGCCTGAGATATAGCAGGAGCCGGCCACGCCGACGCCGCGGCCGTAGGGCAAGGCTCGGTATTTTTCTCGCCAGCCAGACGCACGCTCGACCGCCTCGAGGCACTCGCGGAAGCCGTTCGACGTAACCCGGAACTCGTTCACCGTTTGGGACTCGGGTCCGAGGAGATTTCGTCGTCTCAGTTCAATGGGGTCGATGCCCAGAGCCTCGGCCAGCTTGTCGAGCTGGACTTCGATGGCGAAGCGAGGTTGCACGGAGCCGTGCCCGCGCTTCGGCCCGCAACATGGCTTGTTGGTGTAAACGCGGACCGATTCGAAGCGGTACGACTCCATCCGGTACGGCGCCGTGATCAGCTGGCCCGAGTAGTAGGTAGTGACGAGCCCGAAGGACGAGTAGCCGCCGCCGTCCAGGACCGTCTTCGCATCCGCCGCTTTGATTTGGCCGTCCCGACTGGCACCGGTCGTGTAGCGCATGAACATGGGGTGGCGGCCGCGGTGGGCATAGAACACTTCCTCACGCGTGTAGAGTATCTTCACCGGTCGTCCCGTGATCATGGCTAGCTTAGCCACGCAGAACTCGAGGTCGAACGGCTCGGACTTCCCGCCGAAGGCGCCCCCAACGGGCGGTTGGATTACACGCACCTTCGCCACATCCAGCTCGAGGACGCGGGCGAGCTCGCGGTGCAGATAATGGGGCACCTGTGTGGCCGACCAGACGGTGAGCTTCTGCGAGGAATCGAAAAAGCCGATAGCGCAGTGAGGCTCGATGGCGGTGTGAGTCGTGCCTTCGAAGAAATACTCTCCCTCGACGACCACATCGCACTCGTCCATCAATGCATCAACCTCACCGAACTCGAGACGGACATGCTTCGAGATGTTTCCGTTCCGCCCGGGCTTCTTGGATTCGTGAATCGGCGTGTCGGCGTGTGCCGCGGCGTCGATCGGGTCAAGGTAGAACGGCAGCACTTCATACTCGACGTCGATGAGTTCGATTGCCGCACTGGCGGTTTCCTCATCCACCGCGGCGACAGCCGCGACTCCATCCCCGATGTAGCGCACCTTGTCGACACATAGCGGGTACTCGTCGCGAGTCCAGGGTATGATCCCATAGAGCACCGGCATGTCCTGGCCAGTCACGATGGCATGAACACCCTCCAGGTCGAGAGCTTTCGAAACATCGATGGACAAGATGCGGGCATGCGGATGAGGGCTGCGCAATATCTTCCCGTGGAGCATTCCGGGGAGCGAGATGTCGTCGGTGTAGACTGTGCGGCCGGTGGACTTGGCCAGGCCGTCGGTTCGACGTAGACGCTGCCCGATGACTCGGAACTCGCGCTCTATGGCTGCTATGAAGGCCTCGCCGCTCAACGCGCCTTCGGCTTGTCTCTGGCGGAACTCCTCGAGCTTCATTGCCGCACGAGCTCCCCGGGACTGCGATTCTCACGTAGCGACCGAGCGGCCAGTTCCACAGCTTCGAGGATCTTCGTGTAACCCGTGCAGCGGCAGAGGTTACCGGACAGCGCCAGCCGGATATCGTCGCGAGACGGGCTTGGGTTCCGCTCGAGAAGCGCAGCCGCCGACATGAGAATGCCCGGCGTGCAGAACCCGCATTGGGCCCCACCGGTCAGATCGAGGGCGTCCTGCAGCGGATGAGGTCCGTCGGGGCCGGTGAGTCCTTCGATCGTCGTGACGTCCCGCTCGCTCGCCTCCTGGACCGGGAGGATACAGGAGAGGGTGGGCACTCCGTCGAGCAATACCGTGCAGGCGCCACAGTCGCCCTTGTCACACCCCTGCTTCGGGCCCGTATAGCCGAGGACATACCGCAGCGCCTCGAGAAGGGTGTAGTGACTGGGGACCCCAATCTCTATTGCGTCGCCGTTGACGTTGAATCTTAAGGCTTCGATCAAAACCAGTGCTCCCGATCGCACGAGCGCGCTCGACCTTGGCGGCTGGGTCAGAGCTGCAGCTCAGATTTCGATCCTAATGGTGTGGCGAGGCTCGAGTCAAGCGGTTATGGCCGTTCGAGCCCCCGGACTGTTGGGAGCCCAGTCGCCGTGCCATGAGATCTCTCAGCGCACGAGATGAAGCTGTTCCTGCCGGCCGAGCACCCAATGACGCGTTCCGTTGGCGTCGAGGTAAGCGTCCTCCTCGAGGGCCATCCGAACCTCCTGGTCGGCCCATTCAGGCACCGCTGTGGTCGCCTGCAGCTCGATGGAGTACCAGGTGTTGGGACGGACTGGCAGGTCGCCACGCCCCGGAACACCTTCCTGGCGGTCCCAGAGCCCCACCAGCGGCCCGGCGCCGTGGCCGTGCTCACCTACGGGATGACTGTACACGGTCCCGTTGATGTCTGCGCTTCGCATCCGAGAGAGCGCTTCAACGAGTACTTGGTTGCCGCTGCGGCCAGTCTCGAGCTCCTCCATCACGATATCCTGCAGTTGATTTCCCAGGGCCAGGGCGGACTTGAGCCCATCCGGAGCATCGCTCTCGCCGGGCATGAGGACGTATCCCATGTGTTGGGTGTCGGTGTTGA
>JBDHAI010000289.1:0-3777 GCA_039588155.1 Gemmatimonadota bacterium
CGGATCATTCTCGGGGTGGACCGACTCGACTACACAAAGGGCATTGATGTCCGTTTGCGTGCGTTTCGCGAGCTGCTCTCACGGAAACCTGAGCTGATTCGGGAATGCGTACTCGTACAACTCGCCGTGCCTAGCCGTGAACGTGTTGCCGACTACCGCGAGCTGCGCCGAGATATCGAGGAATTGGTTGGCCAAATCAACGGTGAGTTCGGTGAAGTCGGTATGACGCCGGTTCAGTACCTTCACCGCGAACTCCCGTTCGAAGAACTGATCGCGCTCTACCGTTCCGCCGACCTCATGCTGGTCACCCCGTTTGCGGACGGCATGAACCTGGTCGCCAAGGAGTACGTCGCCACGCGTCTCGATGATTCGGGTGTATTGATCCTCAGCGAGTTCGCGGGCGCGGCGCGAGAGCTGCAAACGGCGCTTCAAGTCAACCCGCACGATGTCGACGGCTTGGCAGAGACGATCGAGATGGCGCTCTCGCTGCCGTCCCGTGAAGTGACCCGGAGGATGCGGCGAATGCGTGAGGTAGTGAGTGGTCACACGGTCTACGATTGGGCTGACAGCTTCATGAAAGAGCTCTTGGACAAACGCCCCTGAAATCGATGCCAGTCAGAAAGAGAACGAGCGAATCCAGCCCGGCCAAGGCACCCGCAGCACTTCCATCTGTGGTCATCGAGAACGTGACCCCACAGATCGACGCTGGGCGTCACGCGGTGAAGCGAATCATCGGCGATACTTGCCATGTCGGCGCCGACATCTACAAAGACGGCCACGACTTGCTTGCCGCGCGTTTGTTGGTGCGTCGACCGCGCACGCGCCAGTGGCAATACTCCCCGCTCACCTACGACTACCATAGCGACCGCTGGTCCGGCGAGTTTGCCGTCGACGAGCTGGGTCGCTGGGTGTTCATGCTCGAGGCGTGGCCCGACTATTTCGCGACCTGGCGTAGCGATCTGGAGAAGTGGGTCGGGGCCGGACAGGACGTCACGCTCGAGCTACGGGAGGGCGCGATACTGATCCGTGAAGCGGCGGAGCGTGCGGCGGCCAATACGAAAACCCGGCTGGAGCAAACCGCCGCGCTGCTGGAGAACAGTGCGCGCCAACTGGACGAACGAGTCGCAGCGGCGCTGGACGGCGAGCTTCGCCAGATCATGGCCAGTCATTTCGACCCGTCATTGATTACACGCTATGGTCGGACGCTGCCGGTCTGGGTCGACCGGGAGCGCGCTCGCTTCGGAGCCTGGTACGAGATGTTCCCACGTTCACAGGGGAGCGAGCCCGGGAAGCACGGTAGCTTTAGAGAGGCCGAGCTACAGTTGCCGCGACTGGCCGACCTCGGCTTCGATGTCGTCTACCTCCCGCCCATCCACCCGGTCGGGAGCACCCATCGCAAAGGGCGCAACAATGCGCTGGTCGCGGGCCCGGACGATCCCGGCAGCCCCTGGGCTATCGGTAATGCGGCCGGCGGGCATAGCGCCGTCGAGCCGCAACTCGGGACCCTCGACGACTTCGATCACTTCGTCGAGCGGGCCGACGAACTGGGCCTGGACGTCGCGCTCGACTACGCTCTGCAGTGCTCGCCGGACCACCCCTGGGTATCGGAGCATCCCGAGTGGTTCGACATCCGGCCGGACGGCAGCATCCGCTACGCCGAGAATCCGCCCAAGCGTTATGAAGACATCTATCCGCTCGACTTCTGGTGTGACAATTGGCGCGCGTTGTGGGAGGCCTGTCGGGATGTCTTGAGCTTCTGGTGCGAGCACGGTGTGCGGGTCTTCCGTGTCGACAACCCACACACCAAGCCTTTCGCATTTTGGGAGTGGGTGATCCAGGAGATCCAGAGCGAACACCCCGACGTGATCTTTCTGGCGGAGGCATTTACGAGACCTAACCGCATGAAAGGTCTGGCGAAGATCGGATTCACACAGTCGTACACTTACTTCACATGGCGCAACACGCCGAAGGAGTTGCGGGACTACCTGATCGAGCTGACCCAAACGGAGATGGCCGAGTACTTCCGCCCGAATTTCTTCGCGAATACCCCCGACATCCTGCACGAGTACCTGCAGACCGGTGGGCGGGCTGCCTTCCGGGTGCGTCTGCTGTTGGCGGCGACGCTCTCACCGACGTACGGAATCTACAGCGGTTTCGAGCTCTGCGAGAACGAGCCACGGGAGCCGGGCAGCGAGGAGTATCTCAACTCCGAGAAGTATGAGATCAAGTTCCGTCACTGGGACGCGGCGGGTAACATCAACGAAGATATCGAGAAGATCAATCGGGCACGACGCGAGAACCCGGCTCTTCAGTACCTAAACAACATCACGTTCCTGAGGTGCGACAACGATCGGCTGCTTTGCTATCGCAAGTCGGCGCCGCCCAATGAGCTGATTGTCATCGCTAACCTCGACCCGGATCGAGCGCATGAGTCCACCGTTCACGTGCCACTACACGAGCTTGGCATTGCAGAGAACCAACCCTACCAGCTGAAAGACTTACTAACGGGCGAGCGATTCACCTGGAAAGGGATCGCGAATTACGTGTTTCTCGATCCGAAGTTGAGCGTAGGGCACGTACTACGCTTGCTGCATCCCGACACGGAGACCAATCGGAAATGAGCGCCGATTCCCTCTGGTACAAAGACGCGATTATCTATCAGCTCCATGTTCGCTCTTTTCACGACAGCAACGGCGATGGGGTCGGCGATTTTCCGGGGCTGACGCAGAAGCTCGATTACCTGCAGGACCTGGGGATCAACACCATCTGGCTGCTGCCGTTCTATCCTTCTCCCTTGAAGGACGACGGGTATGACATTGCGGACTACACGGACGTGCACCCGGCGTACGGAACGCTGCGCGATTTCCGACAGTTTTTGAGGGAAGCACACAGTCGTGAGCTGCGAGTCGTTACCGAGCTGGTGGTGAATCACACCTCGGACCAACATCCCTGGTTTCAGCGAGCGCGGCAAGCCCGGGCGGGAAGCCGCGCGCGGAATTTCTACGTGTGGAGCGACACGCCCGAGAAGTATGGCGAGACGCGGATCATCTTCAAGGACTTCGAGCACTCCAACTGGTCCTGGGACCCGGTCGCAGGAGCCTACTACTGGCACCGTTTCTATTCGCATCAACCGGATCTCAACTTCGACAACCCCACCGTCCGCAAGGCGTTGCTGGCGACGCTCGATTTCTGGTTCGAAATGGGTGTGGACGGGCTGCGCTTGGACGCGGTGCCGTACCTCTACGAGCGTGAGGGGACGAATTGCGAAAATCTGCCTGAAACGCACGCGTTCTTGAAAGAGCTACGCCGCCACGTCGACAATCGCTACGCGGACCGCATGCTGCTGGCGGAGGCGAATCAGTGGCCCGAGGACGCGGTCGCCTATTTCGGCGACGGGGACGAGTGCCACATGGCCTTTCACTTTCCAGTCATGCCACGACTATTCATGGCCGTCCAAATGGAAGATCGTTTCCCGATCGTCGACATAATGGAGCAGACGCCGGCGATCCCGGACAACAGCCAGTGGGCCATTTTTCTGCGGAACCACGACGAACTGACGCTGGAGATGGTTACGGATGAGGACCGGGATTACATGTACCGCGTCTACGCCCACGACCCACAAGCCCGGATCAATCTGGGAATCCGCAGGCGGTTGGCACCCTTGTTGGGGAACAATCGGCGCCGGATCGAACTGATGACCAGCCTACTTCTCTCGTTGCCGGGCACGCCGGTGCTTTACTACGGCGACGAGATTGGGATGGGCGACAACATCTACCT
>JBDHAI010000290.1:0-3758 GCA_039588155.1 Gemmatimonadota bacterium
GTATCCGGAGACGACGACCGTAGCGCTCACGGCGGCCAGCAACGACTTCGAGCTGGCCATCGCCGTGGCGATCGCTGTTTTCGGCATCGCGTCACAGCCGGCGTTCGCAACGGTCATCGGCCCGCTGGTTGAGGTGCCGGTGATGATCGGTCTCGTACAGGTGGCGCTCTGGGCGAAGCGTCGGTTCTTCCATGAACCGGCGTCGGCCGCGGTCGCAGCTGATCGAGGGGAGTAGCCGGAGAGTGAGTTTACGAACCGAGCTTCTGGTTACGGCGGATTGTCCAAACGCCGAGAAGACCGAATCCCTGGTGAAGCGGACGGTCGAGCGCCTCCTTCCGGATGCTGCCTTCACCCGAATCGTCGTCAGCAGCTCTGCGGAAGCGGAAGAGCTTGCCTTCCCAGGCTCGCCGACCGTGCGCATCAACGGCGAAGACCTGGCTGGGCCCGACCCTGGCCCGCCCGCCTACGCGTGTCGCATGTACGACGACGGACATGGCGTGCCGCCGGAATGGCTGCTGGAAGTCGGCATCCTGCGGGCCCTGCGGCCGCGACACTTGCTCTTCCTCTGCGTGGCGAACAGCGCGCGCAGCCAGATGGCGGAAGGGATCGCCAGGAGCCTGGCGCCTACCGGCGTTCAAATCTCTTCTGCGGGCTCTGCACCGTCGCGAGTCAACCCGTTCGCGATCCGGGCGCTGGAAGAGGTCGGCATCGATGCATCGGTCCAGCACTCTAAGGGAATGGATGACATCCGTCGCGCTGATGGACCGAGCGTGGACGCGGTAATCACCTTGTGTGCGGAAGAGGTCTGCCCGGTATGGCTCGGCGCGGCGCACCGTTTACACTGGCCACTTCCCGATCCGGCGGCTGCGAGGGGAAGCGACGCTGAGGTGTTAACCTCGTTCCGTGGCGTCCGCGACGAGTTGCGCCGGCGGCTTACGGCGCTGTTCCAATCGCGCTGAAGCAGCCGCCGATCTCGCGGGGCGCACCTACCTCTGGGCTACTCCTCGCTCGAGTCGAAGAAGATGTCGTCGTCGCTGCCCGGGACGCCGTCCGGGCCGCTGCTGTACAGATAGTACTCGCCCTCGAAAGCGACGTACCCGTAACGGAGACCATCGAACGGGTCAAGCGGCTCGGGGTCGTCGGGCGCGCTCGCCGACCACAGCTCGTACAGCGCCTCCGAATTCACTGGAATCTCACTGCCGGCGAGCCTCGAGTCCTCGATGAGCCAGGCCAGCTGGGCCAGGTCGGCTTCCGCCTGCGCCATCGCCGCGGCCGTATCTGCTGGGGCCACGACGGTGGACTCCTGCGCTTGCGCCGAGAGCTGGCCGAGCGTCGGGATCACCTTGGCGATGAAGAACGCTGATGGTCCAACCACGCAGGCGATCGCCAGCCCGATGATCGCTAACGCCCGCATGGCGCCGGCGTGCGGTGAGCGCAGATCCGGCCGCAGCGCCGGGTCGAGAGCCGCGACGCGCTTCGCCAGCGGCGGATGGGTGGAGAGCCACTCGCCGATCGTCATCCAGCCTGTGTTGATGTCCGTTCGCTGACGAGCCAAAGCCGCCCGGTTCACCTGCCGCCCGCAGCGAGGGCCCGCCGCGAGGATCGTAAGTCCCAGCAGCGCACCGTCCCGGTCACCGGCGCCCAGCAGGCCGTAACGATCGCTGGTGTACTCCCGCGCCCGAGACAGGGCCTGGCCCAGAAACGGCACGAAGTGGCCGGGAAGTAGGAATCCGCGCATCTGCAGGTGACCGGCCCTGATGTGGCCGAGCTCGTGAGCGATGATCATGTCGCGCGCCGCCGTGTCCTCGCCGCACGCCTCGATGAGGTCGGAGAACAGCACGATCATGTTGGACCGGAGGAACTTCGTCGCCAGGGCGTTCAGCGCGCCTCCGGCCTGCATGACATAGGCCTCAGGCACCTGTCGCAGTCCGAGCTTGAGCGAGAGCCTCTGTACAGCCTCGTCGAGCCCGGGGAACTGGTCCGGGCCCACTTTGACCCCGTTACCACGCACGTGCGCCACGAAGCCGACATGGGCCAGGAAGAAGAAGAGACCGATGAGCAGCGCGTAGAGCACGCCGACAATGGTGATGACCAGCAGGAGCCAGACGCCGATCGAGATCAGGATCACCAGCAGGAGCAGTGGACCTTCGCTGGGCCAACGCTCGACGCGAGCGGTCTCCTGCCGTCGAGATGCCGGATGTGTCACGGGTGCCTCCAGACGAGATGGGTTGATGCGGGGGAGACCTGAGGGATATCCGCGAATGTTTCCAACCCGGATCGGGTCGAGCGAGAGGAGCGTCCGCGCGGCGGGGGGCCGCGCCTCAAATATATCCAGCTGAGCCGGTTTAGGCAGTCGTGGTTCCTGTGCTCCTAACCCTCTGATTGTCGTTGATTTACGAGGGCGCGAGACGATCGGATGCCGCGCGCCGCTTGACAGATCGATCCGCCGACCGCACATTGGTAACCATATGGTTACTAATAGCCGCCGGCTCGACCTCACCTTCCAGGCCCTCGCCGATCCCATTCGGCGGGCGATCTTGGCGCGTCTCGCGGCCGGTGAGTCGACGGTCGGCGAGCTGGCCCGGCCGTTCAAAGTGTCGCGACCGGCCGTTTCCAAGCACTTGCGGGTGCTGGAGCGGGCCGGGCTGGTGCGACGCACGCCGGACGGACGGCTCAGTCGTTGTGAGCTGGACGCCGGGCCGATGCGGGAGGCGGCCGAATGGGTCGAGCGTTATCGGGAGTTCTGGGAGAACCAGCTGGAATCGCTGTCGCGCTACCTCGAGGGGGAAACGCAGACTGAGCAGCAAGAAGCCCCAACCAAGCTCAAGGAGAACCGATCATGAGCACCGAAACAGGCACGTCACTCCGTCTTTCCCGAGTCGTCAACGCCAAGCGCGACCAGGTCTTTAGGGCGTGGACCGAACCGGAACAGATCAAGCGCTGGTCGTGTCCCGAGGGGATGGCCGTCGCGGACAGCCAGGTCGATCTCTCTGTGGGCGGTCGCTACCTACTGCGTATGGAGTCGGCTGAGGGCAAAGTGCATACGGCGGTCGGTGTCTATCGCGAAATCGAGCCACCGCGTCGACTGGTCTACACCTGGGACTGGGCGGAGGAGTCGGTCGGCGAGACGGTGGTGACGGTAGAATTCAACGATCTCGGAGAATCCACCGAGGTCGTGCTCACCCACGAGCTGTTCCCAGACGCCGCGGCCAAAGAGGGGCACGAGCAGGGGTGGACCAGTTGCCTGAGCCAGCTCGAGCGCCTGTTTAACTGATTCAAGTTCCGGCGGTTCACTCGAGAGAGGCGGGCGGCGCGATCGCGAGGATCTGTCGCCCGCCCTCGTCGGGCGGTCCGCGGCGCCGGCCAGGCTGCCCCAGAGCGATCCCACTGGCGCAAGTCCATACTTTTATTATCTTTGCAACGCGCAAAGTTGCTGCGCCCCGGCGCGGTTTCCCCCGCGCGCACTCTCGCGATCCCCACAAAGCCTGTTCGGCAGCTTACAGATGTGCGTCCAACGGTTGGGGAGGTGTGGCTTATGTTACGTAAGTCGTTCGGGTTGTGTGTCGTATTGGCGCTCTTTGGCGGTTCGTCGGCCCAGGCCCAATTCCCGGGCGGCCTGGAGCTGGAGCCCTACGTGGGTGCGTATATCCCGCTGACGAGCGCGATCGATCAGGAGATCCTGGGCTTCCAGATCAAGGGGAAGCAGAAAGAGGGTTTCGCTCTGGGGGCTCGGCTCACCTACTGGCTCCCGGCGGTGC
>JBDHAI010000291.1:0-5318 GCA_039588155.1 Gemmatimonadota bacterium
TTCAGCGGGCAGACGGTAGATGCGGCCATGCGACGGCTGAATGCCGTAGGTCTCGTGGATGACGAGGCTTACGTCGCGGCGTAGGTGCGCGATAGCATGACCCATCGACCGATGGGTGTGCGGCGAATGATCCGTGAGCTTTACCTCAAAGGCATCTCTAGAGAAGTGGCAGATAAAGTCATCGAAGAGGTCTTGCAAGGCGAGAACACGGATGAGCGCGCGCTGGCCGAGCGGGTCGTGGAGAAGAAGCGGCGCACACTGTCGCGAGCCGGCGAGGAGCGTGTGCTGCGTCGCCGACTGCGGAACCACCTCATACGACGCGGGTTCGACGGTCCGGTGGTTAGAGACGTGCTTGACGACGTGTTCTCGGCGGACGATGGGTCACGGGACGGCTGAGGTGCGCGTGGCGGAGGATCGCGAGTCGAACGGGCGGACACGGCGTGCGCGGCCGGAAGAGGCCGGACTGCTGAGTGTCCTGGCGCGGCGCTCGAAGGCGCACTGGGGCTACGATCCGCAGTTCCTGGAGGCGTGTCGGGCTGAGCTGACGCTTTCACCTGACTTCATCGCGGGGGGTGAAGTCTGGGTCCTCGAAGCGGACAGCCGGATTCTCGGCTTCTACAGCTTGGCGAAATGGCACTCGCAGCTGGAGCTGGCGCATTTCTTTGTCGATCCCGAGCGCCTGGGAGAGGGGACCGGCCGGTCCCTTTGGCTTGATGCGGTGCAGAGGTCGGCGTCGCTGGGCCACCAGCGTCTGCTGATACAAAGCGATCCGCACGCTGAAGGTTTCTACCTGAAGCTGGGCGCGGAGCGGATCGGCGAAGTTCCCTCGCAAGTACAACAAGGGAGGATGCTACCGTTGCTGCTCTACCAACTCACTGACGGCCAGCCGTGAGCTGAGGTTCGACGCTGATGAGCTGTGGTCAATGCCAGGGTGCGGATCGGCTTTTCGCGGGTTTCCACGTGCGGAGAGAACTGCGCAGCTATCGGAAGAGAGGTCCCCGAGCGACCACCCGCTGGCTCATCGATGCGCTCAAGTCCGAGGGTGTCGAGGGATCGACACTTCTTGACATCGGCGGCGGTATTGGAGTCGTCCAGCACGAGCTGCTACGAGCGGGAATCGAGAAGGCCACCGGCGCAGAGGCGGCGAGCGCGTATCTGGCAGCGGCTCAGGGTGAAGCCCAGCATCAGGGGCACTCAGACCGCATCGATTATCGCGAGGGAGATTTCGTCGACCTTTCAGACGAGCTCGAACCTGCCGACATCGTCACTCTAGACAGGGTGATCTGTTGCTACCACGACGTGGATTCGCTGGTGCGCCTGTCAGCAGCCAAGGCACGTCGGCTCTACGGTGTGGTATACCCCAGGGACAACTGGCTGACGAAACTTGGGCACGTCTGCTTGAACTTCTTCTTATGGGCCATGCGCAACCCGTTCCGCGTCTTCATACATCCCTCGCACCTGGTGGAGGGGATCGTCCAGAGCGCCGGTATGGAACGGCGCTACTACCGCCAGACTCCCACCTGGCAGGTGGTCGTCTACTCGCGCCGATCTTAGGGTGGTGTGAGAAATAACGATCGTGTATCGGCGACGCGCTTGCGACTCGGCAACGCGCTCTCGATCCGCTTGATGACTTTCGCGGCTTGTCACGGTCCACCTCCAGGATCGTCTCGCGGGAGCGGTGGAAGGCGTGCCCCGGCCCGGCCGGCAACACGCGGAGCCCGGCAAAGGCATCCAGGAGGGTGCCTTGATCGGCTTCGTAGCGAGGGAAGTACCGATTCAGCACCCTGCACAAGTAGCTCTTCTCCGCGCGTAGAGGTCTCGCGTCGTCCGGGTCGCCGCGGAAGCGGGTCTCTGTCGTTCCCACGAGGGTATCGCCTTTCCAGGGCATGACGAACACGGCCCGCCCGTCACGCGGGACTTCGACGTAATAGAGTCCGCGCTGAACTTGACCGGGCACGACGATGTGCGTGCCTTGCACGAGCTCGATCTCCCGCCGCGCCGGCCCAGGGTTGATCCGATCGTTGACCTTGTTGACCCAGGGACCGGCCGCGTTGACCAGCACGCGGGCCTCGCAGGAGTGCTCTCGTCCGTTCTCACGGTAATCGAGCCGGCAACCGTCGCCGGTCAGCTGAGCGGCCACGAGCTCAGCCGGTAGGGCGAGCTCGGCCCCCATACGTTCGGCCGACTTCCAAATCGCGCGAGTCAGCAAGGCGTCGTCGGTCTGGGCATCGTGGTAACAGAAGACGTTTTCGAGGTTGTCGGTGACCAGTCCATCCAGCTCGTCCCAACGTCGGTGGTGAACGGTTCGGAAACGAACGGCTTTTCCCAGGCCGCCCAGCAGCGCGTAGAGGCTCAACCCGGCGCCGACCAACCATGGCCGCCGGCGCGTGTGCCGGTAGACGGGAATGTAGAACGGCTTCAACTCGACGAGATCGAAGGCGAGCTTCAGCATCAGAGCCCGTTCCCGCAATCCCTCTTGTACGAGTGAGAACTCCCAGCTCTCGAGGTAGCGCAGCCCACCGTGGATCAGCTTGCTCGATTTGCTCGAGGTCCCGGCGGCCAGGTCCGATTTCTCGATGAGCAGCACGGAGTGGCCGGCGGCGGCCGCCGCCTGCGCGACGCCGACGCCATTGATACCACCGCCCACCACCGCCACGTCGAAGGATCGACTCATCTCGTCAGGTTCCCGGCGCCAGTCGCAGGTCGGTCAACATCTCACCGATGGCCATGGTCTCGATGAACCTGGCGCCGAACGCGGTAAGGGTAAGCGCAAGGTCGGGATCGACGATCTCGTAGAGCGCCCATTCCCACTCCCCGGCCCAAAGCCCCTCGGCGTCATCGGGGATCATGCGGTAGTCACAGAACAGGTACTCTGGACCTAGCTGCTCCGCCGCAGCCCGCGTCTCCGGACTCCAATCGCCAAGCACCCAGCCGATACCGTGGGCGCCGAGCTCCCGGGCCGTTCGCAGGGCGTCGAGATCGAAGGAGATGATGACGGAGCGGGAGACCATCGGCTGAACCGCCTCGAGAACGCCCTCGACTACTGGCGTAGCGCCGAACTTCCTCAGGCTCTCCCGCTTGATCTCGACGAAGGCTTTGACCCGTGGCGATGCCATTAGCAACTCCACGGCCTCGCGGAGTGTGGGAACGTAGACCTCGAAGAATTCCGGCCCGAGCCGCGCCGTCTCGTTGACCCATATCTCTTTGACCTGCTCGATCGTCATGTCCAGCACGCTTCGGTCGACACGGGCAGTCCTCCAGAAGTCCGCGTCGTGCATAAGCACGGGAACGCCATCGGCGGTGAGCTGAATGTCGAACTCGAGGTATCCTGCCCCCGCGCCTATGGCGGCCTGGAGGCTTTCCTCGGTGTTCTCAGGATAACGCAGTGCGTACCCTCGGTGCGCGATCAAGGCCGGCGGCTTGATATTGACGTTACTCGGTACGTGGAGACTCTTCATCGTTCGCCAAAATGTAGATACGCGGCATCCAGTGCCCGTCCAACAGAGCAACTACTCGAACAATACACAATACGCACCGTGGGGGTGCCGAGGTTCGCGATGGCGAACCTGGCAGGTCTGCGCCCGGCGGTAACCTGTGCCGGGCGTGCGATGCTCTGGTACGGGTAGGATCCGACGTTTCGGGTTTTCGGGGTTGGTTGGCCAGACGGATACTCTCCAGCGGAGGGCGTTTCCGCCCCCGCCGGAGAGCACACCTCATTGCTGGCCCGCTGGCTCGCCCGTTTCCGGGTACAGCGAGATCTGTACGTAGTTGTCGGTGTTGAGGTAGAGCTTCGCGGCCTCCTGCAGCTTCTCGATCGTGAGCGCCTCGATCCTCTCCTCGGCCTTTAGAATATCGCGATAGTCAAAACCGTAGCGGTCGTGGATAATGAGCTGGCTGAGCCAGTAACTGTTCTCGCGCAGGTTCGTCTCGCGGTCACGACGCTGGATCTCCTTGACCTTGTCGACATCCTCCTGGGTCGGTCCGGACTGCTTCAGGGTGTCGATCTGGGCGAATACGGCCGCCGATAGCTCCTGCAATCGCTCGGGCGCGGTGCCAAAATTGACGTTGAACGTATAGTTCTGATAAGGGTCTCGGCTGCCGCCGCCGAAAACGCCGACGCCGTAGGTTCCCCCCATGTCCTCACGCAACACCTCACGCAAGCGGATGCGCATGACGCTGGCCAACGAACCGATCACGTAGCGATTCTCTCGGTTCCACTCAAACGGTCCCGTGAAGGTAATTCGCGTCTGGCTCTTGGGTTCGATCCCTTTGTATACCGTCTTCTCGACGACGCCTTGCGGTGGCCTTATTCCCACATCACGCCAGGTCTCTTCGCGGCCGGTCGACGGCAGTCCACCCAAGAAAGTCTGTACCAGCGGTTTGACTTCCTCCAAATCGAAGGCTCCGACGATTACGAATGTGAAGTCGCTCGCGTCGGCGAAGCGCTCGCTGTAGAACGCCATGGATTCATCGAGATCGGCCTCCGCATAGACCTCCTTGGATGGGGGACGAGCGCGGATGTGGTTCTGGGCCATGGTTACGCCGACCGTGTCGTAGAAGGCAGCGTTCGGATCGGCGCCACGATTGGCCAAGAACGCGTCCAGGCGTGACCTCCATGCCGAATAAGCGTCCTCATCTCGGCGCGGAGCGGTGAAGTAGAGATAGACGAGCTCGAATAGCGTCTCCACATCCTTGGGCGAGACGCTTCCGCTCAGCCCCTCGCCGAGGCTGGAGATGAAGGGCTGCACGCGGACCGCTTTGCCGGCGAGCTTCTTCCGGAGGTCGACCAGGTTGAACTCGCCGACCCCACCGCCTGTCACCACCGAGGTCGCGGTGAAGGCCGCGACGTAGTCCTCGTCGTTGGCCAAGGACGTGCCGCCGGGGCTCCAGGCGCGGATCAAGATCTCATCGTCCTTGAAATCGGTGGGTTTGAGAATGACGCGCACTCCGTTGGCCAGTTCGAGGCGCTGGACACCGACCTCCTCGATTTCCTCGAGGTCGGTGATCTCGACCGGCTGCGGGATAGTGGCGATCAGGGGGGCCTCGGTGGCGGCGTCTTCGTAGGGAGCGACTTCCGCGGCGGCTACCGCAGTGAAGACTGTGGCCAAGTCGGCCTCGGCGGGCACGACTACATCCTCTTTTTCCGGCGCGCTGACCATGACGACTCGATTGCCATCGATGATCCATTCCCTCGCCAGCCTATTGACCTCCTCCAGCTGGACGCCGGGGACGAGCTGCTTTTGCGTCTCGAACTCCCACTCAATTCCGGGAATGGGCTGCTCGTAGAGGAAGGCACGGACGTACTCGCCGGCGTAGCG
>JBDHAI010000292.1:0-5804 GCA_039588155.1 Gemmatimonadota bacterium
ATCACGTGACCACGCCGCGTCTCTCCGTGCTCATGCCGTGCCGCGACGCGGAGCGGCACCTTCCGCAGGCCATCCGTAGCCTTCAGCTGCAGACCTATCGCGACTTCGAGGTCGTGGCGGTCAACGACGGGTCCGTGGACGATACCGGACGTGTGCTGGAGAAGTGGGCGGAGCGAGACCCGCGGGTCCGCCCGCTGCACCTGGATCGGGTCGGGCTCACCGCAGCGCTGGAGGCGGGCAGCGCGAGCTGCAACGGCGAGTTGCTGGCGCGAGCCGACGCCGACGACGTGGCGCACCCGCGCAGGTTCGCCGAGCAGCTCGAGTTACTGTCGGCACGCCCCGGCGTCGCGGCGGTGGGGACGCAAGTCCGCTACTTCCCGCGCGAAGAGGTGGGCTGGGGAGCGCGGCGCTACCAGCGCTGGTTGAACGGGCTCTCGGAGCCGGCGAGCCTGGCGCGTGACATGTTCGTCGAGTGCCCCATCGCCCACCCGACCCTGGTGATCCGGCGTGCGGTGTTCGAAGACGTGGGCGGCTACCGTAGCAACGGTTGGCCCGAAGACTACGACCTCGTCCTGCGTCTCCACGTCTCCGGTGCCAAGCTCGCCAACGTGCGGCGCGTGCTGCATTTCTGGCGCGAAGGGGACCAGCGCGCCTCCCGTATCGATCCTCGCTATTCCCCAGCCGCGTTTCGCAGCTGCAAGATCCACTACCTGCGCCAAAGCGTCCTGCGAGGTCGACACGCAGTGAACGTCTGGGGCGCCGGGCGCGTCGGCAAGAACTTCGCCCGCGCCCTGTCGGAGAGCGGCATTCGGGTCCGAGCTTTCTTCGATATCGACCCGCGCAAGATCGGCCAGTCGATCGATGATGCACCGGTCCGCGACGCCCGCGAGGTGAGCCGACACCGCGACACCTACCTCTTGGTAGTGGTGGGCGCCGCGGGCGCCCGCGGGCTGATTCGGGACGAGCTGGAATCGTGCGGTTTTCGGGAGACGGTCGATTACTGTTGCGTTGCGTGAAGTCATTATTTTGCATGGACTTAGGTGCTCTGGAACCTGCCCATGCAAACGCTTAGATTCGTCAGGGTCGCATCGCCCAAAAACCAAAAGAGGGACTGTAAGATGAGATACTTCCCAGCACTGTTCGCGGTGGTGGTGATCGCCGGCCTCGTGGCCTGTGGGGGCAAGAGCGTGACGCTCCCTGCGGTCTCCCCGGACGAAGTGGAGGTGTTCATGCCCGGCCTCCGCCCAAGCGAGGAATGCGAGACGATGGCGCGGCTCGAAAGGGAGGGACCACTCGATATGCCGGACGGCGAGTTGATCGACATGATCAGGTCGGCGGCGGCGGAGGTGGGCGCGGATGCGGTGGTGGTCGAGGGTATCCGCCGCACCACCGAGGGTCAGGCGGCGCTCGATCTCAATTTGGAGCAAAAGAAGTACATCACAGGAAACGCGTGCTACTACCCGAGCCAGCACCCGGAGCTGGTGGGCAACTAGAATCGAAAGAGCCAGGAGTGCACCGGAGGCGCCAGGTGGCGCGCCGCGGGTCCGGTGTCTTCGGCAGATCCAGCCTTCGAAGGGCAACGAGAGATTAGATGGCGGAGAACGATTTTGAGGAGAAGGTCGTAGCGCGCTTTCTCGAAGATGAGATGCGCGAATCGTTCATGGATTACTCGATGAGCGTGATCGTGCAGCGAGCGCTGCCGGATGTACGCGATGGTCTGAAGCCTGTGCACCGGCGCATCCTCTACGCGATGCACGAAGTCGGGCTGGCGCCGAACCGGGCCCACAAGAAGAGCGCGACGGTAGTCGGTGAAGTTCTCGGCAAATACCACCCTCACGGCGACATGGCGGTGTACGATGCGCTGGTGCGGATGGTGCAGGATTTCTCGCTGCGCTATCCCGTCGTGAATGGCCAGGGGAACTTCGGTTCTATCGATGGCGATAGCGCGGCGGCCTACCGGTACACGGAGGTCAGGCTGGGGCCCATCGCGGTGGAGTTGCTGGCCGATATCGAAAAAGAGACGGTCGGCTTTGTAGCGAATTTCGATGACCGTCTGCTCGAACCCACGGTACTCCCGTCCAAGTTCCCCAACCTGCTAGTCAACGGTTCTTCCGGTATCGCGGTGGGTATGGCCACCAACATCCCGCCGCACAATCTGCGAGAGGTATCAGAGGCTGCGAAACACGTGGTCGACAACCCGAAGGCGACGCCGCGCGACCTGATGAAGTTCGCGTGCACGGGCACCAGGGAATCCAGGATGCCTACATGACGGGTCGTGGCCGCATCGTGGTGCGGGCGCGGGCAAACATAGAGGAAACCAAGAGCGGCGAGCGCATCATCATCACCGAGATCCCCTTCATGGTGAACAAGACTCGGCTGATCGAACAGATCGCCGAGCAGGCACGCGAGCGGAGGGTGGAGGGGATCAGCGATTTGCGGGACGAGAGCGACCGGGAGGGTATGCGCATCGTGGTGTTGCTCAAGCGTGACGCCAACGCTCAGATCGTCCTGAACCTACTGTACAAGCACACGCAGATGCAGTCGACCTTCGGCGCCATCATGCTGGCGCTGGTCGACGGCGTACCGAAGATCATGGACCTCAGGGAGATGATCGGCCACTTCGTAGATCATCGCCATGAGGTCGTAGTACGGCGCACCCAGTACGATCTAAAGAACGCGGAAGAGCGGGAACACATACTCGTCGGCTTGAAGAAGGCGGTCGACAACATCGACGCCGTCGTCGAGCTGATCAAGAAGGCGAAGGATCCGCAAGCGGCGAGCAAGGGTCTGCGCAAGCGCTTCAAGCTGACGGAGCGACAGGCCGAGGCGATCCTCAATATGCGGCTGGCGCGTCTCACTGGCCTCGAGGTCGAGAAGCTGAAGGCGGAGATGAAAGAGGTCCGCGCGCTGATCAAAGATCTCAAGGGCATCCTGGAGTCGAAGAAGCGCCGCATGACGATCATCAAGGGGGAGTTGGACGAGCTCGCGAAGAAATACGGTGACGATAGGCGCACGGAGATCGCCGCCGAGATCACCGATTTCTCGCTGGAAGACCTGATCGCTGAAGAGGAGATGGTGGTCACGGTCTCTCACGAAGGATACATCAAGCGGATACCCGTCGATACCTATCGTAGGCAGCGGCGGGGCGGCCGCGGCATTGCCGGCATGACCACCAAGGATGAGGATTGGGTCGAACACCTGTTCATCGCGTCGACCCACGACTACATCCTCTTCTTCACAGCGCGTGGCCGCATACACTGGCTGAAGGTCCATCAAGTTCCCCAGACGAGCCGCACGGCTCGCGGCAAGCCGATCGTGAACTTGATCCGCATCAACACGGATGACCGGGTCACGGCCATGGTACCGGTGAGAGAGTTCAGCGAGGACAGCTACCTGCTGTTTGCGACACGCAAGGGGTTGGTGAAGAAGACGTCGCTAGCAGCGTACGGCAACATCCGTTCGAGCGGCATCAACGCCATCAGCGTCGTGCCGGGGGACGAGCTGATGAACGTGCGGCTGACCAGCGGTGAGGACGAGGTGGTGCTGGCGACGCGGCGGGGTAAGGCGATCCGCTTTCACGAAGGGGAGGTCCGTGAGATGGGCCGCGTGGCCCGCGGAGTGAAGGGCATCGCCCTGGGCCGCGGCGACGAGGTGATCGGACTGGTCACGGTCAGCGATGAAGTGGGATTGCTGGTCGTCACCGAGAAGGGGATGGGCAAGCGGACCCAGATCTCCCAGTACAGGATGCAGCGGCGCGGCGGCAAGGGCGTGATCAACGTGCGCCTGACGCGGAAGACGGGCAACGTCGTATCGATCAGAGAAGTCGCGGACCACGACGAACTGGTCCTGATTACGCGCAAAGGCATCGTCAACCGCCAGCGGGTAGCCGAGATCCGCAAGACCGGGCGGAACGCGCAGGGGGTCAGACTGATCAACCTCGGTGCGGGCGATTTGGTGGTGGACGTGACCCGGGTCATTTCGGAGACGCTGGAGGAGGAGCTGGCGGAGGCGAAATAGAGCCTCCGGCGCCGCCGCGGCCGCGGTGAGGTTGGACCTGAGGGGTGGTCCCGAACTCGTGACGGATTCTTGACTTACGGCGTTGTCGGTACGATTATTACAGGTCTCGCCCCCCCGCCGGCCATAACACCCTGCCCAGCGCATGATTGAACCTGAGCCAGAAGCGGGCAACCAACTCGTCAGACTGGATGAAATCCGTGCCGCGGCCGAGCGAATCGCCGGCGTGGCCCGGCGTACGCCATTGTTGGCGGAGGGTTACGCTTCGCTCCCCGGTGTGGAGCGGCTGCGGTTGAAGTGCGAGAACCTGCAGCGCGGCGGTGCCTTCAAGCTGCGCGGCGCCTACAACTTCGTGGCGCAGCTGCCGGCTGACGAGCGGTCACGCGGCGTGGTGACCTACTCCTCGGGCAACCACGGTCGCGCCGTAGCGCTGGCGGCTGCCGAGATCGACGTGCCGGCGGTGGTCGTCGTGCCCGTCGACGCGCCACGGATCAAGGTGGAAGGTATTCGCCGTCACGGCGCCGAGGTCTTTTTCGAAGGCACCACGTCGCTGGAACGCAAGCGGCGAGCCGAGGAGATTGCAGACGAGCGGGGCATGGCGATCGTCCCGCCGTTCGATCACCCGCAGATCATAGCTGGCCAGGGGACTGCGGGATTGGAGATCGTCGAGGAATGGCCCGAGGTGCGGCGGATCGTCGTGCCCGTGGGCGGCGGCGGCTTACTGGCCGGGATCGCGGCGGCCGTTCGAGCCCTGGCTCCCGACGCCGAGGTCTTCGGGGTGGAGCCCCGTGGCGCGGCGGCGATGAGTCGCTCGCTGACGGCAGGTCAACCGATCGAGCTCGAGTCGGTGGCCAGCGTGGCCGACGGACTGAAGCCTGTGCGGCCGGGCGACCTGACATTCGCACACGCCCGCGCGCTGGTGAGCGAGGTGTTGGTGGTCGAGGACGCGGACATTCTGAGAGCGCTGGCTTGGTGTGCAGAGGAGTGCCGGCTCATGGTCGAGCCGAGCGGGGCCGCGGCCGTGGCAGCGCTCATGTCGTGTCCGCTTGGGGATCCCCGCGATCCTACCGTCGTCGTCCTCTCCGGTGGCAATGTCGACCCCGTCAGCTGGGGTGAGTGGGTGGACGAGTACGGTCAAATGGCGACTTCAGGGGTGGCATGACGGACAAAGGGTACATTTTGATCGGGGCGGACGGTGCCCACGCTCTGGCGGGCCTGGACGAGGCGCTGGCCGGTGAGGGTTTTTCGGTTCGCAGTGTGGGCGACGCCACGACGCTTCTCAGCTACATCGTCAGCCAGAACCCCGATCTCGTGGTCGTCGATGAGTCGGTAACGGAGCTGGCTCCGCTCGAGATCGTCAAGCACCTACGCAATCGAGCGGGTTCGCGCGATGTGCCGCTCGTGATTACGACCTCTCAGGCACGCGGCGATGATGCGGCGACCGCCTTAAAGGCCGGCGTCGCGGACTATGTCCGCAAGCCGTTCGAGCTCAGCGAGCTCTTGGCACGTGTCGCCTCGCACGTCGACCGAGGCCGGTTGATTCGGGAGGCCCGGCGCGACGCCGACACGAGCAGTATCGTGCTCGAGGTGGTACGCGACACGACGGCCAGTCTGTCCAGCGAAGAGATCTTCGACATTCTCGTTCGCCGTGTGTCGAGACTGTTCCAGATCCGGCGCTGCTCGATGATTCTGGTGGACGAGGGCGTCGACAAAGGCATCGTGGTGGCGGCGCACGACGACCCCACAATCAGCTCTTTGTCCATCGACCTTGTGCGTTATCCCGAGATCCG
>JBDHAI010000293.1:0-3669 GCA_039588155.1 Gemmatimonadota bacterium
GGTGTGCCCGTACAATCCGATCACCGGTGTCTCCAGCGCTCGAGCGATGTGAAGTGGCCCCGTATCGGGACCGATGACGAGATCGCAGCCGTCCACCAGGTAGACCAGCTTCCGCAATTCGTCTCCGAGTCCCCAGACCGTCTTTGCACGTGTCCGCTCGGCCACCCACCGCGCCCGACTCTGTTCGCGCGCCGCCGGTCCTCCCAGCAGCAGCACGCGAAATCCATAGTCGCTCTCGAGTGCCGTGGCCAGCCGGGCGAAACGCTCCAACGGCCACTCCTTGTCCGTGATCGCCGGCGTCGTCAGCATCCCGACCACGCGCTCATCGCCCAACTCCGCGAAGAACCTCTTCTGGGCTACACGCTCTTCTTCGCTCAGCACGATCCCCCACTCCAGCACATCGACGGGCACGCCGAGGTATTCCACCAACTCCAAGTACATCTCCTGACGGTGACGCTTTCCGCGGGCGGGGACGCGGTGGTTAGCGGACAGCCAGACCAGATCGCTCGCACGATCGCGCCCGTAGCCGATCTTGTTCGGAGCGCGAGCGAGGATCGTCGGGATCGCCGATTTGAAGTAGATCCCGCAATTCAATACGACGTCGAAAGCGCGCTCGCGCATCCGCCGCCGTAACTCGCGCACAGCTCGCCAGCCACCTTCGCGATCGTAGGTGAGCACTTCGTCGACGGCCGGATGGTTGCTCAGTAGCGGCGCCGGCACAGACTCCACCACCCAGGTGATGTGGCGGTCCGGATCGTCTCGTTTTAGAGCGTTGACGAGCGGCAGTCCATGAACGACATCACCTATGCCGCTCTGCAAGACGAGGCAAACACGACGGCTGACAATGGATACTCCTGACATGATGTCCTTCAAGAATCAGTCGTGATGATCGGCCGGCCTCAAGGTCTCCGCCCCCTCCAACTTACCAATCAACTGCGCCGGGTCGTGGATCAGAACTGGCAAATGCTGGGGGCAAATCCACAGCGCGCTGCCGCGGTACTCCAGCTGAATTAGCGGGGTGAGATCAGCCCCTCTGCCACACGCCAGACACTCGCTAACCTGCGTTCTTTCCGTCATCGCGCAGCCCCCTCGAGATGCTCGGCCAAGGCTCTGAGGTCTTTGGCACACGCCTTCTTGAACGGTCCCACCATTAACTTGCTGATCAAGCCCATCAGTCCGCTCAGACCCCGAATCTCACCGTGCAACAACACGTTAGTACCAGTTTCAGCCGCCGGCTCCAGCCGATAGTCGAACACGTACTCGCCACGCTTCGACGAACCCTTGCTGCCATCTACCCTGATACCCACACGCCGTGGGGGCTCGCACGCCGTGACCTCGAACTGCTCGGTTGCCTCTTTTCCGAATAGCTTCCGGGTCTCCCGCCACTCGGTCCCGACTCGGAACTCACCCTCGGTCAGAAACTCCATTCGCACGAAGCCCGGCATCCACTGGCCCGCGCCCTCCAGGTCGGTGAGTGCCTGGAACACGCGCTCGGGCGAATGCGCAAAGTGCTGCGATACGCTGAATCGAGCCGCCATGATAAACTCCTTTACCTGGGGATTTGCAAAGATCGTCGGAAGAAATCTACGCGCCCCGATGGCCTTCGCGCAGCCCACCGACGCGCAGGCGCGATGTCCGCAGGTTTCGCGGGATCTTCACAGGTCGTATTATCGCTGGCAGCACCCGAGCACAGGGATCGACGCCCATGCATCCACGGATGACTGTCCTTGCCCTGATCGCTCTGACCGCGTGTCAGGCACCGCCGCCGGACCGCCAGGACGAGCGGCAGACCCTCTACAGCCAGCTACCCGCTCGCCCCTACAGCGGCGTGGTTCGCGTCGGCCCGACCTACTACTTCTCCGGCAAGGTCGGTGTGACCGATGAGACCCGCGCCATGACCGAGGGCCGCACCGCCGCCGAGGTTCGCAACATCATGGAGGCGTTCCGCGAGCTGTTCGAGGAGCTGGGGATAGGATTTGGCGATGTCGTGAAGGGCGATGTCTTCCTCGCCGACGTGAACGACTACGACGCCATGAACGCGGTCTACGCAGAGTACTTCCCCGAGGACCCGCCGGCACGTACGACGGTCGCCGTGGCGGCTTTACCCGGCGCCGCCAACGTGGAGATCGCGTTCGTGGCAGTGCGGACCAACCGCTAGGAACCACCGAAATGGCCTGGCAGTTCATCTGGGACCTACTGCTCGTCGGCATTGTCGTGCTCCTCGCGACCCGCGTCGGTGTCATCCTCGACCGCGAGCACCGCCTCTCGGTCTCGGCCAAGTGGGCTCTACTCATCGGACTCGTCTTGGCCTGCGCGCTCTTCCTGTCTCTGCTGCGCCTCGCCGAGCCCCGCTGATGACTCGCACGACTCGCGCCGTCCTCGTCGACCGGCACGGACCCCCCGAGGTGCTGGTCGAACGAGAAGTCAATCTCCGCGAGCCGGGACCTGGCGAAGTCGTGCTGCGAGTGCATGCCGCTGGAGTGAACTTCGCAGACTTGATGATGCGGGCGGGCCTCTACGGCACCGTGCCGCCGCGTCCCTACAGTCCCGGCTTCGAGGTGGCCGGCGAAGTAGTTCGAGTCGGCGACGCTGTCGAGGGTTGGCGGGAGGGGGACCGAGCGGTCGCGCTCATACGCTACGGCGGCTACGCTCGTGAAGTCGTGGTTTCCGCAGAGAACTTGTTCGCTTTCCCCGACTCTCTCACGCCCGTGGAAGCAGCGGCGATCCCGGTGGTCTTTCTCACTGCTTGGGTGTGCCTGTTTACCTCGGGTAACGCGCGGGCCGGCGAAACCGCACTGGTGCTGGGAGCAGGCGGTGGCGTCGGAACCGCCGCGGTTCAGTTGGCCGTGCGCCATGGTCTGCGCGTGATCGGTACCGCGGGTAATGCGCGAAAACGAACCTTCGTGACCGATGAGTTGGGCGCTGCGGCGTGCTTCGATTCGCGAGGCGATTGGGAGCCGGAAGTGCGGAATCTCGCAGGCGAGCGTGGCATCGACATCGCCCTCGACCCCGTCGGCGGTCGGGCCACGAAGGCCTGCCGCCGGCTGGTGGCGCCGCTGGGGCGGCTGGTCTTTTATGGGATGAGCGATGCCGTGCCGAAGAACAAGCGGAGCTGGATCAGGGCGGCCCGAGCCTGGTTACGCACACCGCTCTTTCATCCACTCTCGCTGGTCGAGCCCAACATCGGCGTGCTCGGCGTGCATCTGCTGCACCTCGGCTCCAAGGAGCAACAGGTGCTTCGTCCCGCACTCGCCCTGATATATCGCGACGTAGCTGCGGGAGAGCTGAGGCCGGTCATCGATCGGACCTTCAGCCTCGATCGCGCCGGCGCCGTCGAGGCCCACTCCTACCTGCACGCACGGCGCAACCTGGGCAAGGTCATTCTAACCGACACCGGCCCTTCAACCTGACATTTCGGTCACCACCACCCGGTACCAGGCTCTCCCTTGACCGGCCCCACGATCTCAGGCGTGACCCAGCCACCATAGAAACCGCCGGGTTGTGGCTTCGCCCGCTGCCCTGCAACGCGGCACTCCACCTTCGCTGCATAGAAAGACAGGAAACCCGCTATGACTTCGAATCCGGCTGAGGGTTCGGAATAGCTCCACGCCGCCTGGTCGATGACAGCTTTCCCGACGTGAAGCTTCCAATAGCTCGCTCGGCCCTTCC
>JBDHAI010000294.1:0-3657 GCA_039588155.1 Gemmatimonadota bacterium
CCCAGGCTGACCCTCATCCCGGCGAGCCTCGAGTGGATGGAACGGCGCATCTACATCCCGGTCAGCACCTATCAGACGCGTTTCACCGGCGCCAAGGCCGTCCAGGTGATCGTGTTGCGGGCTCGTTCCTACGAAGCCGTGGGTCCAGCTCTGCGGGATGCGGAGTCGAAGCTCTTGCAGATCCACCGCGGGGTTCGCGACTTCGACATCAATAACAACGCCGCCGAGTACGGCGAGGAGATGGAGATGGTCGACGGCATCATGCTGGGCTGGAACATCGTGCTCGGCGCCATCGCCGCGATCTCGCTGCTGATCGGCGGGATCGGCCTCTTCTCTATCCTGCAGGTCTCCGTACGCGAACGGGTCCGCGAGATCGGGATCCGCAAGTCGGTGGGCGCGGATGACGCCGATATCAGGCGCGAGTTCCTCGCCGAGTCGCTGACCCTGGCCGCCCTCGGCGGCGTGCTGGGCATCTTGATGGGCTCGGGCCTCTGTCTGAGCGCGGAAGCGATCGCCACGGTCTTCGGCCGCGACTGGCAGATCCCCATATCGCCGATCGGGGCGGCGATCGGATTCCTATTCTCTATAGTCGTGGGATTCGGATTCGGACTCTATCCTGCACGTCGCGCTGCCGAGCTCGACCCCGTCACCGCGATCTCCCAGTAACAAGACGGCCGCATTTTCCGCCGCGGCCAAGCCCGTTGCCAGTTCGGCGCGGCCTCTCCATCCTAAAGCTGATGTGGCGATAGGGGAGGACGATGAAGATTGCGGTTGTCTTCGACACGCTCAGCCCCGGCTGGGAGCACGACGACTTCAAAGAGGAAGTCGAGGCCGAGGTCCCGGAGGCGGAATACGAGGTGGCCGAGGCGCTGATGGCGAACGGCCACGACGTCTTCTTGATCGGCTTTCACGAGAACCTGCGGCGACTCCTCGACCGGCTCGAAGGTTTCGAGCCCGAACTCATCTTTAATGCCACTGAATCCTACATGGGGAAGTCGCGCTACGACTACGCCGTGACTGCGCTGTTCGAGATGAAGGGGTATCGCTACACGGGCTCCCCGCCCGAGACCCTGTTGCTGGCCCGGGACAAGGCGACCAGCAAGAAGATCCTGTCGTACCATAACGTCCGGGTCCCGCGCTTCCAGGTCTACAGCGTCGGCGACGAAGTCGAGGCACCGGAAGGAATCGATTTCCCGATGATCGTGAAACCGACCCACGAGGACGCTTCGGTGGGCATCGCCCTGTCCTCCGTCGTCAACGATCTGCAGGCTTTGCGTGAGCGGGTCTCCTTCATCCACCGGACGCTCAAACAGGCGGCCATCGCCGAGCAGTTGGTCGATGGACGCGAGCTCTACGCAGGCGTCATCGGCAACGACCGCCTCCAGGTGCTACCGCTGGTCGAGATGACCTTCGACAAGTTGCCCGATACGGACAAGCGGATCGCCACCTACAGCGCCAAATGGGATCTCGAATATCGCGAGCGCTGGGGGATCAAGAACATCTTCGCGCGCCGAATCGGAGACGGGGCTATCGAAGAGATCCAGGCCGCCGTCCAGCAGGCCTACAGGGCGCTCGAGCTGTGTGACTACGCGCGAATCGACCTTCGCCTGACCAAAGACCAAGAGATCTACGTGATCGAGGTCAACCCGAACCCCTACATCGCCTTCGGGGAAGACATGGCGAACGCCGCAGAGCGCGCCGGCCTGGACTACTACGAGTTCATCGAACGCATCGTCAACGAGGCCCTTGCCCGCTATGAATGAGCACAAACCCGAGACCTTCGTAGTCGGCCACTGCTCTCGCTGCCACCGCGGCTTACGTCGTTACTGGTACTACTGCCCCGATTGTGGGAAACGCCTGGTATGGGCCGACCAAAAAAGCATCACCGGCGCCGAGTGCTACTACTGCGGCTGGATCGTTTCTGACAGCCACTCGTTCTGCCCCTGGTGCGGTAAGGACATCGCTGACGAAGCCTCCAGCGACGTCCCGCTCAAGCGACCGCGAGGATTTCAGTACCACGCGCGCTGCTCCTACCGCGGCTGCCGCGGCGGAATCCAGTACCCCATGGACTACTGTCCCTGGTGTGGGCGCCGGCAGTACTGGGCCTTTCACGGCGAGTACGAGGGGATCTGCCCGCACTGCGACGGCGGCGTCAACGACTTGATGGACTGCTGTCCCTGGTGCGGTCGCGACGCCACCGGACAAGACCTGCTGAAACCCGCGCTCACGCGGGTCCGCCACCTTCTGCAGAAGGTGCGCGTGCCCGATTGGGGATATCGCATCCTGGTTCGGCCCGGTATCTCGGGCGTCGATCCGAAGTTTCCCGACATCGTGGAGATCGAGCGCCGCCTGGTCGAGCGTCGCGACCAGATCTACTGGCCCAGTCTGGTCGGTCTCATCGTGCACGAGCTCGGTCACAGCTTCCTCTACCACCACTGGCGCTTCGCTCGCTCGCGTCGCTTCCGCAAGGCCTTCGGCGATGTGGACAAGGCGTATCGCGGCGTCGATGAGAGCTGGGTCTCTTTCCGCAGAAGAAACCTGTCGAAGACACCCGTGAACCACGTCACGGCTTATGCCTCGAAGCACCCGCTGGAAGATTTCTCCGAGACGTTTCGCTTCTACGTCATTCGGCGGGGCCGACTCAAAGACCTGCTCGCTGAGATCGGCCGTCTGGGCAAAGGAGTCAGCGTCTACGAGAAGTTCCTCACACTCCACGATTACATTCAGCAACTCAGAAAGCGGTAACAAGATAAACCGTCATATGACTGTGCAGGACGGCAGCCGGGCAGCGATCCACTGGTGCAGCTTCGAGACCCCGATGGGTCGGGTCTTCGCCGCCAGTGGCATCGGCGGTCTGTGCAGGCTGACCTGGCAGGTGGCCGGGCCCGAAGCGTTCGAGGTTGACCTGCGCGAACGTTTTCCCGCTCACGACATCATCCATGACGAAGACAGCGGCGCGGCGGTGCGACGCGAGATCGGAGAGTACTTCAGCGGGCGGCGGCACGCCTTCGATATCGGGGTCGATATCGTTACGCTGAGCGCCTTCGAGCGCGCTGTCCTGAACGAAACGCTGTGCGTGCCGTACGGTAGCACCGTTACCTACGGGGAACTGGCAAGACGAATCGGGCGGCCGGGCGGCGCTCGCGCCGTGGGCAACGCGCTCCGCAAGAACCCCATCGCCCTCGTCATCCCCTGTCACCGAGTCGTACGAGCCGACGGATCGCCCGGCGGCTACGGCGGGCCGAGCGGTACGCCCGAGAAAGTCAGGCTTCTGAGTTTGGAGCTGAACGCTTGATCCGCAGAGTGCGAAGGGGCCGTCGCCCGCTCGGGCCGCGACCCCCTCGAAATCGGTAAGACGCCTCGCAGCTACGCCGTGTCCACCAACTGAATGACGCCGTAGGCAATGGCCGCCGCGTGCCACAGCACGTGTATGGCGACGCGCGGGTGACTGAACGCCACAGCGTTACCGCGTTGCTGCAGTTTCTTGGCGTGCTCGAGCAGCTTAGCCGGGAAGGACTGAGGATCCTGGCCCTGTAGTGCCTGCTCGGCAGCGGCGATCGCTACCTGGGCCAGCGAAACCATCGCTTCCACACGTGCCTGCTCGATACCCGGCTCGTTCATGACCACTGCTAGGAACACGTTCTCGGCCTCGCGAGC
>JBDHAI010000295.1:0-4055 GCA_039588155.1 Gemmatimonadota bacterium
ATATACGTCATGTTGTGCAGCGCCTCTTTCTTGACATCGGGGTCTGCGTCGATGGTGACTGCCGGCATTCCGCCGGACGCCTGCACCATCCGGCTCCAGTTCATGCAGAGAATCTTGATGAGCGTGCGGGCCGCAGTCTGCCGACCGCGACCGTGGAAACCGAACGAGAGCGGGATGTCCGTGAACTCGGCCAAGGGATACTTGTAATCCCAGGTCCCGATGCTCAACGGCGACTTCTCATTGCCTGGCACCTGGCGCACAGAATGCTCCACCTTGTCGCCGAGAATGACGTGCTGCTCGCCCAAGGGCCTCCGGACGCTCGGCTTGATGAACAGTCGCTTGACCTCGTAGGTGGTCTTCCCGATCAGCGGGTTCAGGTCCGTCAGTGATTCGTGCTGGTATTCGCCGGGCTTCCAATTGCTCTCGCTGTCCGCTTTGATCTTGAACCGCCGCCAGAGTTCCTCCGGCGTCATATTCTCCCCGATGACAATGGCGTCTGAGTCGTGGACGCTCTGGCCCTCCGAGGGCATGACGTCGACGGACATCGGCGTGAGCGCCTTCTTGATGAGCCCGCCGGCCATCACGGGCCCACCCGGCGTGATCTCGACGTGGAGGTTCGGGTCATGCTCGACCAGCGCGTAGCTCCGCTCGCAGCAGAGCATATTGACCATGCAACGCATCACGAACTTCTCCCAGCCGTTGAGCCACATGGCTTCCGTGGTGCGCGTGGCGGCCTTGGCCTGCTTGGTGTCTTCGGGCTCGTCGGTTGCCGGCTGGACTCGCGCGCCATCCATGAGGTTCGCGTGCCGCGACAGGAACCGCGCGAAGCGCGGGGGGATCAGGTTGACGACGACGGCCTCGACTCCATCCTCTTCCTCGGGGCGGCCCTCCATCTCCTTGTGTCGGTAGGCACCCGAGACCGTTTGGAGCGTATTCTGCGTTCCTTCGAGAAGGTAGCCGGAGGTCTGCTTGAGGTTTTCCGCCCAGTCCTCTTCATGCGAGCCCGCCCCGGTGCCTCGCATGTCTTTCGCGATTTCGGATATACGCTTCTGATTCCGAACGGCATCCTCGCCGAGCTCGAAGACCACCGCTTCCTTGTCCGCCATCAGTCCACTCCCCTCTTCGGAGGCAACGGCTTGCCATCGGTAGCGGACTCCGCTCTCTTAGCATCCCTCTCTTTGCGGAACTTGTCAACCTGTTTTTCTCGCCATGCGTCGGGATCGGAAGCGATCATCAGGTGTTCCAGGACGGTACCGTGCTGCTCCATCAAGTCCTTGTGCATCAGCAGCATCCCCCGGATCGCCCGGTCGTTCGTCAGTTGCCCGCGGACGATGACGGCGAAGAGGCCCACGAAGCCGAGACCGGCCAGGACACAGACCACGATCTGCGCAATGCTCATCGCATCCTCCTCAATCCACGCCGCGCTTACGAGTGAACGGTTTCGGAACCGTCAGGGTGTACTCCACCCAGTTCGTCGCCGGGTCCGGCTTCGGCCTTCGGTTGTTCGGTGCAGGAGGCGCGGGGAAGATCGGCCGGTCCAACGTGTCCCGGCCCCACACGTCGGCCATGTTGTCGATGCCGTCCCAGATACCGGGTGCTTGGAAGCGATAGGTGTCGTACTGCCGGCCGTAGACTCCGCGAAGCCGACCATCCTCGTCGAGCCGGATGATGTCCTTGCTCACCGTCGGGCAGATGTGAAGCTTGTGTTGCCGGACATGAGGCTCCGATCCCACCATCCGGTAGTGCTTGTCGGCGCTTCGGCCGATTTCCTTGAACATGTGATTGACAATTTCCTCGTCGATTCCGATCCGCAAGGCGTACTGCCGGACCGCGCTCATGTAGGCGCGCGCCGGACCGGTGTTCTCGTAGATGATCTTCCAGGCCCTCCACTTCTTCCACATGTTCACGGTGATCTCGGGCACCTTGTTCGGGTCGATCTGGCCGAGTTCCATCTGGCGAAGGTAGGCATGGTCGTCCGGTGGTTTCGTCCAGGCCGCTATCGCGCTCATCGAAGTATTGTGCGCACCGGACGTGCTGTGCGCCAAGTCGACGATGATGGCGGTCCGCGTCGGCGTGTCCTTCGGCACATCGTCCCACACGAGGTCGCGGGGGTGGTAGCACTGCTCCTCGTCGCCGCCCATCATCAGGCGGTACTGGGTATTGTAGGTTCGTTTCCCGACTCGAATGACCTTGCGCGCAAGGTATTCCTTGCTCTGACACGGGAACGTCGGACGGCCGCGCCCGTCCACGTCTCGGAATACCAGAACGTCATATATCTTCCCGCGATGCACCAAGCCCTTGCCTTCCTTCTCCAGCCGCAAGCCACCCTCGAGAGATTCCGCGATGTAGGTGTATGCGTTCCACCCGTTCCTGAACGTGCCGAGAATCCATGTCGTGGTGCCTTCCATCTCCTGGCAGCCAACCTCTTTCAGGAAGTCCACGCCCTTGTCCATCTCGGCTTGCGACTTCTCGGTCCGGTCGTCAACGAGGTCGTCGATCAGGAACTTCCGCGGGTGTGACCCGGCGCCTGGCGACTCCGGAGAAGTAAGAGCCACGGTGTCGTCGATGATGCCCGCCGAGCGCACGACGCTCAGACTCTTCTTCGACCAGTTGCCGGTGCGGAATGGCCCGTACTCTTTCTCCAGACTTTCCAGTTCCGTCCGCACGAAGTTGCACCGCTTCTCGACTTCGAGCTTCGACGCGCCCGCGATGCGCACGGTGAAGTCGCGATCTCGAATGATGTCCTCGCAGATGAGCATCAAGGCAATGGTGGTCTTGCCGATCCCGCGCGGCGCGAAGATCGCCTTGTCCTTGCCGTTATCCTCTCTCAGGAAGTTCCGCATTTGCGTGTACGGCGACTTCGGATCGAAGGTGAACCACGGAACGCCAAGCGCGTTCGGGTTTGGCTCGGTGGCGAGGGCGAGAATGTGAGCGAGCTTCACCGGATCGGAGAGCTTGTCGTACTTGTCGCGGCTCCGGTCGGCCAATTCCTGTAGTTGAAGGCGATGACCGAGCAATCGGCGCTTCGAGGTAAGCAAATCGTCAAGAGCATCATAGGAATCAAGCATCGTGCGGATCTTTCTTCTGAGTGATCGTCTTGGGGCGACCACCGCGACTAGCGGCGGCAATCTTGCGATCTATATGAGCCAATGCCTTGTCGGTCTCTTCGAGAGTCATCTCGCCCTTCAGCCGCTTCACCCAATCGCTCACATCCTCGGTCACCTGATGAATGCTCGACAGTTTCGGCATTGCCATCGGTGCCATTCGCGCAACGAGTTTGCCGAGCGTCACCAACTCGTCCTGGGGAAGTTGATCTTGGTCGAGAAGTTCCTCGACCTTGAGAAGTAACTTGTTGAGGCATCGGTCCAGAATTACCGGGGTCTTCTCGCGTTGGGCCACGACCACCTTCGCCTCCAAGACCTCTACCTCTGGCATCCCGCCGTTGTCGCCACTGTCCATCATCAACTCCCGATCCAGCAGAGAAGAAGACCTATCAGCACGACAGCAACGAGAATACAGAAGAGCGCGAATACCGCGTAGGTGTCGTCCATGCGTCACCTCGGACGTGGAGGAGGTGTCCATTCCCCGCAACCGAGAGCCTCGAGGTCAATCGAGGGATGCCGGTACGGGAAGACGAATCGACCACCGGCATCCGCCGCAGACGTAGCCGGTGTACTGCTTCTTCTTCGGCTTCTCTTCGGGCATCAGTGAATCCTCTCCCATCTCGGGATCAACGCTCGGCCGTCGCACCACAGGCCCGAAGACCGTCTCAGGCCAGACTACTTGTGGGGGCTGGTGGCGCATCAGTCCTGATTCTCCGGGAATCGCTCGGCGTCGTCGAGGATGACGGATTCTTCGACGCTGGCCCGCCACTTCTCGGCTTTTGTCTGTTCCTGCTGGACCTCTTCCTGTTCGCGCCTCTTGGCAGCCTCTCGACATGCGGGCCTATCCACACAGACGCATCCAGAGACCGGCTTAGGGCATGTCTCCACCCGGCGCTCGAACGACAACGCGCCGTCGCCTTTGTTGGCGGGAGCCTTACACATTGCGCACAT
>JBDHAI010000296.1:0-3622 GCA_039588155.1 Gemmatimonadota bacterium
TGGCGCTGAGTCGTGGCCGGGTGCTGGACGTGGGGGCCGGGACCGGCGTACATGCGCTCTATCTGCAGACTCGGGGCCAGGACGTCTGCGCCATCGATGTGTTGCCCGAGGCCGTCGCGATCATGCAGGCACGCGGGGTGCATGACGCCCGCCTGGCAGACATCTGGACGTTCGACGCCGGGCCCTTTGACACGATCTTGATGATGATGAATGGGATCGGCGTACTCGGAACCCTGCAGGGGCTCAACCGTTTTCTCGAGGATGTGCCGAGGCTGCTGAAGCGGGGCGGCCAAGTCCTGCTCGATTCGGGGCCGGGGCGGGTCGTGGGTGATTCCGGCGAACCGGCGGTAGAGCTCCCGCTAGGCGACCAGGGTGGCTACTACGGCGAGGCGTGGATCGAGCTGGAGTATCGAGGCGAAAAAGGCCCGCCTTTCAGGGAGCTCTACGCCGATTCCGATACGCTGGCACGGCACGCCGAAGCCGCTGGCTGGGAGTGTGAGATCGTCTTCCGCGACGAGCTGGGCGGTTACGTCGCGCGTCTCACTCGGCCTTAGGATGCTGAGGGGCTTCCAGTGCTGCAGGCTCCAAGCTCTCGTCGATCGCCTTTGACGCCGCGGTCATCAGATCTCGGAGCTTGGAGCGGAACCCCTTTGCGGTTGTCGCCCAGATCGTCCGTGCGGTGAGGAAGCCGGTGCCCAAACAGCCGGTAACCAAGCCGACCACCCCCGCCACGCTCGTCGGCTCGATGATCGCTCCCGCGATCCCGGTGCTCACCAAGCCTCCCGCTATTCCAATGATGCCGAAGAGGAGCGCGCCCGTGGCTCCTCGATCGCCCATCACCTTTAGGGACGTCTGCTTGTCGCGGGGACTCACGGTCACATGGATCTGACTCACTTCACCGACTGTCTGCCACTCCAGCGAGCCGAACACTTCGGTGACCTTGCCTTGTTGGCCGGTGGCCCGGCGGATCGCGTCGATGACGCGACCGAGGTCTGCCTCTGAGAGCTGGCCGGAGGCGGTATATTCCATTTGATACTTGCTTGGCCCGCCGAGTATGCGCGCCGTCGTGTTATCTGCCCCAAGTGGAAGAGCGGCTGCGGCCCGGTCGACGAGTGCTGGGTCGAGTCCCACCTCCCTAGCCACAACCTTGATGTCTTCGAGCGAAAGCCTGTCTCGGGCTTCGGTTGCAACGCCCTCACTCTGGCGATCCTCTAGCTCGAATGCTTTGCGAATGATGAGCGCAAACTCGTCTTCGGAATAACGCCGGTGGTCGTTTGACATCCGAGCCTTCCGTCGGATTGAGCGGGGTAAGCCTACTGACGAGGACGAGACGCCGGTTTTGGCTCGACTGTTTTGGGCTGTTCGAGCAGGCGTTCCGTGAACTCCACGCGATCGTTGATCGACAGAACCTCTTCGCGCATCAGCCGGACTTCATCCCCGAGAGCGTCTACGGCCTCCGCCAGGCGGTTCACTTCCTCCGGAGAGCTCTCACCGCGCCGCAAACGCTGGAGGTGTTCGTAGCGGAGCTTCATGCCGATGAGAACCATGCTGCCCAGACCCATGAACACGAAGAACGGAACGATCATTTCCAAGACTTCAGACATACATGACTCCCGTCTGCTGGCTGGGATCGGGCGCTCAGGGCCTCATCGCTCCTTACGCACGAGGCCAGCGGCAGGTTGCGTTTCACCCGGTTACCCCAAGATAGCAGAGCGACCTCGGAGATTTCTAGGGTGCCCTCAACCCTTGAGCCCGGCCAGCTGGATACCACGAACGAAGTAGCGTTGCGTGAAGAAGAAGAGGATGAGGATCGGGACGATCGCGGTGACGGCTGCGGCCATCTGGTAAGGCCAGTTGCTGATGTAGACGCCGTGGAAGGCGGCGATACCGACCTCCACCGGCCGCATGGCCATCGAGCGGGTCACGATCAGCGGCCAGAGAAAGCTCTTCCAGGTCTCCACGAACGAGAAGAGTGCCACCGTGGCTAGGGCCGGCTTTGCCAGCGGCAGAGCCACTTTCCGGAAGACCTGCCACTCGTTGGCTCCATCGATGCGGGCGGCGTCTTCGAGGTCGCGGGGTATCGACAGGAAGTACTGGCGCATCAGGAAGATTCCCCAGACGCTCACCAACTCAGTGACGATGAGCCCCATATAGGTGTCGACCCAACCCAACGCGTTGACCAGCAGAAAGCGGGGAATGAGCAGCACGATTACGGGCACCATCAGGTTGGCCAGGAACAGGATGAACACCTTGTCACGGCCCGGGAATCGCAGGCGTGCGAAGGCGTAACCGGCCGTAGCCGCGGTGAACAGGTGGCCGATGACGATGAACAGTGACATGACCGCTGAATTGAGGAAGAAGCGAGCAAAGGGCGCGGAGGTGAGCGCGTTGGGGTAATTACTCCAGACTGGATCGGGCGGCAGCATAAGCGGCGGGAAGCGATAGACGTCGAACTCGTCCATTAGAGAGGTCGAGACCATCCAGAGGAAAGGCACGAGCATCGAGATGCCGAGGGCGATGGCCAGCCCATACGTCATCCAGGTCCCGGTGTTCCGCGGCGCGTACTCGCGCGCTTGCCAGGCGTTCATCGGCTCGGCTCCATCTTTCGTCCCAACAGCCTGAACTGGAGCAGGGTGATCGCGAATATCACGGCGAACAGCACCCAGCTCATCGCCGCTGCGTATCCCATACGCAGGAATTGCCAGGCGTTCTGGTAGATGTGGTAGACGATGACGTCAGTGGCGTGAAGTGGGCCGCCCTCCGTCATCACATAGACGAACGTGAATACCTGAAACGACCCGATGATGGATGTCACCAGGACGAAGAACGTCGTCGGCTTGAGCAGCGGCCAGGTGATACGCCAGAACCTCCGCCAGGGGCCGGCGCCGTCGATTACCGCCGCTTCGTAGTACTCGTTTGGAATGGCCTGAAGTCCAGCGAGGAAGATGATCATCTGAAAACCGATGTGGATCCAGACGGCCATAATGATCAAAGCGAGCAGTGCAGTCGACGGGCTGCCCAGCCACGGGTAGGGTCCGAGTCCGACCAACCCTAACATCCAGTTGAGCAGACCGAAGTCAGGATCGTACATCCACTGCCAGACGATGGAGATGGCGACGAAGCTCGTGATGTACGGCAAGAAGAATATCGCGCGAAGCACAGCCGCACCTTTGATCTCGCGGTTCAGCAGCAACGCGACCCCGAGCGCTAGCACCATCGTCGCGGGGACGTAGAGCGAGTAGACGACGGTGTTCTTTGCCGCGGTCCAGAAGAGCCCGTCGCTCGCCAGCTCCACGTAGTGTCCCAGCCCGACGAAGGGCTTGGCCGGCTCCAACAGGTTCCACTCGTGGAAGCTGAGATAGAAAGCGAACAGCAGTGGGCCGGCCGAGAAGAGCAGCAGCAGCAGCAGCGATGGCGTCACGAAGCTCCAGGCTGTGACCGCCTCATGAAGCTCCATGGCGCTTCCCGCTGCGAAGACCAGGCTTGCATAGACCAGCACACCGACCATCAACAAACCGTAGAGTGCGGCGAGCCAGAACAGGGTCTTCTTGCGAGCGCTTTCGAGGGGAGAAGAGAGAAGCAAGAGTCGCGTAGTAGAGCCGACGTCGACGGCGCGGTACGC
>JBDHAI010000297.1:0-3611 GCA_039588155.1 Gemmatimonadota bacterium
CCCCGCCCCTCACGTTGCCCCGCGCCGCGATGCGTGTATATTCGCAGCCGCAGCGGGACACGCGGTTCCATGGCTAAGTTTAGTGAACTGGAAGGTTTATGGGTCGGAAAAGACCGAAGCTGAAGAAATCAGGCCGCAGAAAGATCGGACGAAAGAAGCGCAAAGAGCTCCACAAGCGCCGGAAGCGGAGGAAGTAGTGGTCGGGGGTCCGCTGGGACCCCTCCTTAGCCTCCACCTCCAGTACAGCTCACCTCTCGGACGGCGCGTTCGACTTCACCCCATACGGAGCTTTCCCGTTGAGCGAGGAACTGCTCGGCCAGTACCCGGTGGTCATCCACATCCCCGTTCAATGGGGCGAGATGGACGCGTACGGTCATGTGAACAACACGGTGTTCTTCCGCTACTTCGAGTCGGCCCGCGTCGAGTACCTGGAGCGCTGCCGTTTCACCGAGGCGTACGACCGCGAGAAGATCGGCGCCATCCTCCACTCCACCAGCTGCCGGTTCCGCCAACCGCTCTTCTACCCCGACACCGCCGTCGTGGCGACCCGCGCCACGGAGGTCGACAGCGACCGCTTCACCATGGAGTACAAGATGGTATCCCAGGCTAGCGGCCTCGTGGTCGCCGAGGGCACGGGTGTCGTCGTCTCCTACGACTACGTAAGCCGCGAGATTGCCGTGATACCGGAGTATGTACGGCAAGCGATCCGGGAGATCGAGTCCTAGGCCTCGCCCTCGTCGTCTGACTAGACCGTCCTGAAACCACGTCGATACCAGAGCCGTAGTCTGAAGTAGGCCGAGGCCCGGAAACCCGCTGGAACCTCGGCGCCCCTTGCGGAGTTATATATACGTTCCAACAGGCCAGACCCGCCGGCCTCATCGGTTACCGAGGGCGGCTGGCAACCTTCCAGGCGCTCATCGCGTCTAAGTAGGGAGGTTTCAGGAAAAGAACGGATGTGTGGCGGCGCCTGCTTTGGGCGGCAGGTAGGAACAGTCCCTCCATCCGGCTCGGCTGCCTACTCCCGGTGCCGGGTCAGCCGCCACACAAACTTCATTGATGCGGCAAGTGTTTCGCGGGTCCCGAGTTTCGGGGCCCGTTTGCTTTCCCAGCCAGATTCGATTGTGGATTCGCCCGCTTCCCTGACAAACTCCCATCCCGTTCACGGTTCGTCAAGGGTTTGTGGAGGTTTTGCACTTTGTGGCCACTCGGGCAATACTCAGCTCTCGTCGGTCGCCATCAGCGCTTCCTGCCGCTTCGCCTCCTCGACCATACGGGCCACATCGGCCAGCAGCTGTTTGGCGTCGTAGACGATCCCGTCCTTGATGGTGTACTTGACGCCGCCCACGCGCTCGAGCTCGCCGGTCTCGTCGTTGAGCCGAACCGTGCCCGTCCCGTAGAGCACCTTGAGATCCTCGACCGGGCTCTGCTCGACGATCACCAGGTCGGCCAGCAGGCCCGGACGAATGGCCCCGAACTCGATCGGTATCCCCTTCGGCGCGTGCAGCGTCTCGGCGCCGTAAAGGGTCGCGGAGCGGATCACCTCCAACGGGTGGAAGCCGGCTTCCTGCAGCAGCTCCAGCTCGCGTATGTAGTCGAAGCCGTAGAGCTTGTAGATGAAGCCGGAATCGGAGCCGGTGACCACCCGGCCGCCGGCGTTCTTGTAGTCGTTGAGGAAGCTCATCCAGATCTTGAAGTTACGCTTCCACTCGATCTCGTCCTGGGTCGTCCAGCTGAACCAGTAGGAGCCGTGACTCTCGCGGCTCGGCTGGTAGAACTCCCAAAGCGAAGGGAGCGTGTAGACGTCGTGGTAGTTGGCGTCCCGGGCCCGCTGCACGTCGCGGTTGGCTTCGTAGATCGTCATGGTGGGTGAGAAGACGAAACCCAGCTGCAGGTATTCCTCGATCGCGGCGTTCCACCTCTCGCTACCGCGCGGCGCCGTTTGCTTCCACAGCCGACCCGCCTGGCCGAAGCGATGGTACTCGTCGTTGTAGTTGTAGTCGTAACGGAAGTCCTGAACGGTACGGTCAGTGAAGAGCGATTCCGGCAGCCCATACCAGTGCTCGAGTGAGCCGAGACCGAGTCGAGCCGCATCCATGGCGTCCATCCGCGCCACGCCCATCTGCCCCAGGTGTGCCTGGCTACCCATGCCGTTCTTCGTCGCCTCCTCGATGGGGGCCGCCATGATCTCGGGGTCGAAAGAGCCGAGCTTGAGTCCGTCCACACCTTGCTTGGCCGCCCAGCGTACCCACTCGCGTGCCGCCTCCGGCGTATTGATGGGGCCCCCGTCCCAACCCCGGCCGGGTCGTGCGTAGACGAACACGCGGGGCGCCACGATCTCGTTGCGCGCGCTGCGCCCCTGCGCCTCCAGCGTCCAGTCGATACCGTTCCCGGAGCCGGGGTCGCGGATCGTCGTCACGCCGTGACCCATCCAGAGCTTGTAGACGTACTCGGCCGGAGTGCCCTGGGCGAGGCCTCCCGAATGCGCGTGGGTATCGACGAAGCCCGGGAGCAGATACATGCCGGCGGCATCGATCTCTTTCGTGGCGTCGCCTGGACGACGCTCGGGATCGATGGGCAGGTTCGGCGCCCCGAGGTTTCTGATCTCGACGATGCGGTTGCCCTCGATCACCACGTCCATCGGACCCCTGGATGGCGCGCCGGTACCGTCGATGACGTTGACGCCCCTAATGATCAGACGCTCGAACGGGCCCTCGCCTTCGTTGGGGCCGCGGTCGGGCGCCGGCTCCACCTGACGCTCGCCTTCTTCCTCCTGGGCCGTAGCCGGGATCGAAATCACGAAACTGAGACCAGCGGTCAGGGCCAAGACCGAGAGCAAACGCGTAAGCATAGCTCCTCCTGAGCTGCTTGTTATCGAGAATCGGAGCCCACAAGATCGGCTTTGAGGGTCGACTGCGCAAATCAACCCCGGGCGGGCTGGGCGCAAAACTGCAGCTTGACAGACGTCGGCTCGAAACGGGATCTTGTAGCATACCGTCGGACACACTGCGACGGGCCTCAGCCTCGGGAACTGCGCTATGCTCAAGGACCCTCAGACCGAGAACGACCTGCGTATGTGGCTCAATCGGCGTGAGCTCATGGCGAGCATCAGCCGGCTGCGGACTTGCCAGTACGGGCATGACGATTGCTCCACCCACGAGGGCGGGCCCTGCCACGCCGAGCTTCTCGACAAGCTGAACGACCTCGCCCGGGACCGGGCACTCGAGCTGGTGGCTCAGAAGAACAGCCAGGCGGCGGTGACGTATCTGATCAACCGCGAGTACCCGGCCCTCGGGTACGACACGCTGGCCTTGATCGTGGATGAGGCGTTCGGCCTAACGACGCGACAGTAGCAGCCGGTCAACAGTCAACAGACGACGTTCAACGTTCAACGTTCAGGACGACGTTCGACGTTCAAGTCGACGTTCGACCTTCACCTGGAGTACGTCGAGCCTCGCGCTGGCGGCCGACCGACTCTCAGTGACAACGCGGGAGACTTTACATGCGCCTGGCCAGGTGCGGATTTCGCTTCGCCCTTCTAGCGGCGCTCATCTGGGTCGCCCTCTGTGTCCCGACTTCGTTGTCTGCCCAGCAGGCTGAAGCGGAGGTTGAGG
>JBDHAI010000298.1:0-3588 GCA_039588155.1 Gemmatimonadota bacterium
CGATTCGCGTTTCTTCGCGATGTCCGGGTGTCGGGCGAACTCCCCAGCGGTATTCGGGCCTTCAAGAGCCAGCAGGCCCGCTGGGCCCAGGGCTCGATGCAAACGGCGCGTAAGCTGTTGCCGGAGCTGCTGCGCGGCAAATGGTCCTGGCGCGTGAAGCTAGAGGCGATGGCGCACTTGACCGCCTACGTGCCCGCACCGCTCACCCTGGCCGTCGCGGTACTGGTGTTTCCGGCGGCGGTCGTCCGGCTGCAGTACGGCTGGCCGCTCCTCCTGCTGGCCGATCTGTTCTTCTTCGCGGCGGCGATCGGGCCGCTGGCTTACTTCTACGCGGAGACGTTGCGCGCCGGCGGCCGGCGGGTATGGCCGGCCGTCTTGGGCTATGTGCCGCTGATCCTCGCCTTAGGCATCGGATTGTCCGTCAACAACACGAGAGCCCTGCTGGCCGGGGTAAGGAGTCGCGGACCCTCCGAATTCGTTCGCACACCCAAACGCGGCGATTCTCGTGGCGGCTACCGCGCCCGTTTCGACTGGCGGAGCACCGCCGCCGAGTCGGTTCTCGCCCTTTACGTCGGGTTGGCCATCGCTTTCGCCGTGGCGAACGGCCTCTACCCTTCCGTGCCGTTCTTGCTGCTGTTCCAGTACGGCTTCACCGCCGTCGCTGCGGGATCCGTAGTGTCTCCCAAGCTGCCTGCCACCACGAGCCGGGCCAGCCGTCCGCCGCCAACAGGACGAAGAACGGGCCATAGATCAGCAGCTTGATCCACCAGGGCTCCGGCCAGACGCCTTCGGCCTGGAAACCGGCGAGCCCGTAGTACGCCAGGAGGACCGAGCCACTCAAGTAGAGCCAGGCGCGGTTCGGCCGCAGCGCGACGAGCGGCACCATCCAAAGCAGGTACCAGGGGTGAACGGTCGGCGAGAGGATGAGGATGGTGCCGGTCAGCCAGAACACCGTCTTTTCCAGCGTCCACTCGTTGCGGACCGAACCAACGACCATGAAAAGCACGACGGCCACGGCGATCAACTTCGCCATCTGCGCTGAAAGGAGCCAGGTGAGGATGTCGAAGAGGCCGGCGTTGAAATGCCAACTTGCGGCGTAGGTGAATAGCCCCTCGAAGGTTCGATATCCTGCGCTCGCGTAAGGGATATGGAGTAACAAGATCGCAGCTGCGAACGCGACCAGCACTCGGGGGAGTCGTCCCCGCCGCGCAGCCGACGGCAAGAAGATCACGGCGAAGTACTTGACCATAGCCGAGCCCGCGACGGCGAGCCCGAGGCCGGCCGAGCGGACCGGAGACCTGGTCGCCAGATAGATCGCCAGAACTACCGGAAACACACCCAACAGGTCGAGGTGGGCGGTCCAGGCGACCTCGATGATCACCAAGGGCGACCACACATAGACCGTCCAGGCCTGAAGCTTCCGCTCCGGCGGCAGCAGGCGAAGCAGGAGCACGGCGATACCGACGTCGCAGACGAGCCAGAATGCCTTAAGTACGAAGACGTGTCCCGAGGAGACCCATGCTCCGAAAAGGAAAATGAGCTGCGCCACTGGCGGATATATCGTGCGGACTTCGGGGTGGTTCACCTGGGCGCGTAGCGCATCGTCGATGCCAGCCAACGCCGGGTCCGCCGGGGCATAGCGGTAGGGGTTTACGCCTCTAAGTTGTACGAGTCCGTCCCAGAGATAGCGGAAGTAATCATCGCTGAGCAACGGGGCCTCAGGAAAGAGCAAGGCTCTGAACGTCACGCCCAGCGCGACGGCGACGGCGAACGCTGCCTTCCCCGACAGCGGTCGGGCGGTGACGAGAGCGACGAAGTAGAGCGCGACGGCGATGACGATTAGAAGAACCGCGCGATCGGGCTGGCCTTGATGGTTCTCCCCGAAGGCGAGCGCCGCGTAGATGAGCGCCTGCGCGAGCCCGAGTCCGGCAAAAACAATCAGCCTGCGCGTGTCGCTGGCGCTGTCAATTCGAGAGTTCACGAGTGATCGGTCGTCTGTCCGTCGGGGTCGTGATGCCGGCCCTCAACGAAGAGGGGGTGATCGCTGCCACGCTCGCGTCGATTCCCAAGGACATCGTCGACGTGATTTGGGTAGCGGACAACGGCTCCACTGATGGTACGGCGGCGGAAGCCGCAGCGCACGGTGCCCGCGTCGTGCAGGCGCCGCGACGCGGCTACGGGGCGGCATGCCAGGCGGCCGTAAGAGAGCTCGAACGCGGCGCACCTCCCGATATCATCGTCTTCATCGACGCCGACGGATCACAACCGATCGATGAATTGCCGGTGTTGCTGGAGCCAATCGCCAAGGGGAAGGCCGACTTCGTGATCGGCGCTCGCACTTTCGGTGATACTGCGGTTCACGTGTCCCTTGGCAATCGCGTGTCGTGCGCGATCCTGCGTTGGCTGACCGGACATCGCTTCCATGACTTGGGGCCGTTCCGGGCTATTCGCTTCGCTGCGCTTAGGAGGCTCGATCTTCGGGACCTCGACTACGGGTGGAACGTCGAGATGCAGGCGCGCGCAATCGCGATGGGTTTGAGGATCGTCGAGCTGCCGGTCTCGCACCGACCCCGCCGGGCGGGCCGCTCGAAGATCTCCGGTTCGCTGATGGGAACGATGGGGGCGGGGTATAAGATCCTTTGGACTTCGGTGCGGGAAGGCTGGCGTGCGCGCCGGACGCTGAGGCGCGATGGGTAGCAGCAGCAGAAGACCCCTTAAGGATGTCGATTCCGTCGGGCGTGCCTTTCTCCTGAAATCTATAGTGTGGCTGCTGCCCGCCAGCATCGTTTTCACGATCATGATCACGGTGGCTGGGCGGTTGCTGGGCGGTATGAGTGGTGGCCAGGCCTTCGCCGTCGGGGTCCTCCTCGGGATTGGGCTTCCGTTTGCCGTCTACGGGATCATCTACTTCTTCGGTATAGAAGGTGCAGCCTCTCTGCTTGGCCGCCTTTACGGCGCGGGCACTACGGGCACCCCGAGTCCACCCAGCTACTGGCGAGCTCAAGCGTTGTCGGCGCGGGGAGCGCACTTCGAAGCCCTTGGGGCCCTCGAGGCGGAAGTGGAAGCCGATCCGGGCGACCCCGGCCCCTGTCTGCGTGCCGCAGCGCTGTGTCTAGGCGAGCTAGACGACCCAAGGTCGGCCGTGGACTGGTACCTCCGGGCCCGCAACGCGGATCGCATTACGGCGGAGACCGATGCCTACGTTTCCTTCGTTCTCGCCGATGTTTACGAGAAGTTGGGCGATGAACCGCGGGCGATGGTGGAGCTGAGGCGACTCCTGGAGCTGCACCCGGGTTCGCCTTACGCCCAAGGTGCGCGCGGGCGCCTTGCCGCTCTCAAGCCGCGTCAGAACGACGTGATGCCGCCGCCGGGTGACACCCGGACGCAGTGACGATCGGGCCGGACTAGCCGAAACCGCCTCGCCTGCTTTATTATCGGCCACCTCGTGATAGATAGCTGAAGCCCCAACCCGGAGGATGCAGTGCCTTACGACCCCAGACTCGTCCAGCCGATGCGCCAGGAGCTCACCGACATTGGCTTTCAGGAGCTTCTGACCCCCGAGGACGTCGACACCTTCATGGCCGAGAA
>JBDHAI010000299.1:0-3584 GCA_039588155.1 Gemmatimonadota bacterium
GTCGACCACGACTCGGTCCGCGCCTTCAACCAGGTGGTGCGGCCATTAGGAGCGGAGAGCCAGATGCGCCGGCCCAGAGCTGACGAACAGCGCGTCATCGATACCACGCTCACCGCGCTTCGCCTCGAACAGCCGCCGCGGCCCGACTCGATCTACAACGGCGCCGACGACGACGGCTCGGGCTCCGTGGCGATGCTCGAGATCGCCGAGGCCTTCGCGGCGGCCGACGAGAAGCCGCGGCGCTCCATCCTCTTCGTCTGGCACACCGCCGAGGAGAAGGGCCTGCTGGGCGCCCGACACTTCACCGACAACCCGACCGTGCCGCGAGATGCCATCGTGGCTAACATCAACACCGACATGATCGGGCGCGGCAGCGAAGGCGAGCTGGAAGGTGGCGGCCCCGGTTACCTGCAGGTCATCGGATCCCGACGTCTTTCCACGGAGCTGGGCGATCTCGTGGAGGAAGCGAACACCAGCGGCGGCTTCGCTCTTGAGTTCGATTACCAATACGACGCGGACGGCCACCCGCAGCAGTTCTACTGCCGCAGCGATCACTTCATGTACGCGCGCTACGGCATACCGATCGTCTTCTTCAGCACCGGCAGCCACGTCGACTACCACCAGGTGACCGACGAAGCCCAGTACATCAACTACGACAAGATGGCTCGCGTCACCCAGTTCATCTTCGCCGTCGCCGAGTCGATCGCTAACCTCGACCACCGACTGGTGGTCGACCAGCCGAAGCCGGACCCCAACGCCCCATGTCGGCAGTAGCGCCGGGGGCGCGCTGACGCTTCGAGACCGGGCGAGGGGGCGAAGGGAAGCCTCGAGCGAACATTGCACCCGCGAGAGGGTGGGCACGGCACAGAGCCCAGAGCGGACATTGGGAGCGCCTCAGCGCGGCCGAGATCTCCGCCCGCCGCCGCGCGACATGAAGCGAGGGCTCTGTGCCGTGCCCGACCGAGACCCGCGACATGAAACGAGAGGCTCCCTCCACCCCCTCACTCCCTCGCGCCAAGTCGAAACTCAGCGCGTCACCGGCACTACGGCAAGAGCTTGAGTATCAGGTAAGCGTTGCGCTTCGCCGCACCCAGATGGGTCTGGACGTAGTTCGTCGCCGCCTCGCCGGCACCCCTCCGGGCGACCGAGTCCTCCAGCCAGTGACCCAGCGCGGCCTCGAGCGCTCGACCGTTCTTCACGGCCATGGCGCCCCGACAGGCAATGAGCTCGTCCGCTTCCCGGGCGTTGGCATGATGTGGGCCGAATAGAACGGGCGCGCCCACCGCTGCCGGCTCGAGCACCGAGTGCAGACCTCGCTTCCCGAACCCACCGCCCACGTAGGCGATGTCGGCCAGCGCGTAGAGCTCCCCCAGAATGCCCACTCGATCGACGACCACGACTTCCCTCAACTCCTTTGCGCCGAACTCGAGCTCCGACAACCGGACGTGAGCCAGCTCGTCTAACTCCAGGTGTGCTTCCAGCCGCCGCAGGTGATCCGCGGTCGGCTCGTGGGGGACGATCACGGCTCGCAAGCCGGGATGTCGCTTACGCAGGCGCGCCAGCGCGGGAACGATGTGCTTCTCACCCTCGGGCCAGGTGGAGCCCGCCACCAGCGTCAGCCCCTCATGACCACTCAACAGCGAGACCGGCGGCTGGGTCGGGTCGACCTTCTGCGCTCGCGCCCAGACCTGATCGAAGCGCGCGTCTCCGGTGATCTCGATGCGATCCGCCGGCACGCCCAGAAGCGCCAGCCGCGCCGCATCCTCCACCGAGATCGCACCCACCGCGTCGAGCCGCTCGTAGGCCGGGGCCAACAGGCGCCGCGCCGGCCAGCGCAAGCGGCTCGAGCCGGGCGCCACGGTGGCGCTGATCAGTGCGAGCGTCGTGTCACGCCAGTGCGCCACACGCGTGACGTTCGGCCACACGTCCAACTTGCCGAACACGATCGCGTCGGGCTTCACCGCCTCCATCACCCGCACCAGGTCGTCCACGACGTCGAACGGCATGTAGTCGGCGTAGTCGACCGGCAGATCCGCGGCGAACTTCTCCGCCGACGGCGAGAAATAGGTGTAGAAGATCTGGAGGTCGGACCTGAGCTCGCGCAGCGCCTCGATCACCGGCCGAGTCTGTAAACCCTCCCCGACCGACGGCGCGTGAAACCAGACCAAGCGTGCGTCCGCTCGCTGCTCGGCCGCCCAGCGCTCGATGCGGCCGACCAGCCCGCGCCGACCCTCGACACTCCGCTTCGCCTTCTCCGGCAGGAACGGCGTGTGCGGCAGCACCCGTCGGCCCGCCTCGGCGCCCCAATCGTAGAGCGACTCGCCAAATCGCATGTCGTCAACATGCCTGGATCGCCACTCGTCGGCAACGTCCGCCACTTGTAGGCACGTCCCGGTGCGTGTAGTACATTCCCGCCATGATTCCCCGTCCTACGACGTTGAGAAACGTCTGAACGACAGCGCCACCGCCTGTGCGATACATCGGAAACAAGAACAAGCTGATCCCGTTCATCCGCTCGGGCCTCGAACAGATCGGCATCGCCGGCAAGACGGCGTGTGACCCCTTTGCCGGGACCGCGGCCGTGGCCCGCTTTCTCAAGACCCACGGCTACGCCGTCACCACCAGCGACATCATGTCGTTCAGCTTCGCGTTGCAATGGGCCTATGTGGCCGTGGATCGTCTGCCGCAGTTCAAAGGCCTCCAAGCCCTGGTGGATATCGACGCCGACCCACTGAGTGCTACGATTCACTACCTGAACGACATCGAGCCCCGGCAGGAGTTCATCTACGACCACTTCTCGCCCGAAGGGCACGCGGGCTCCGAGCACGAGCGCCGCTACTTCACGCCGGCGAACGCTGCGAAGATCGACGCGGTGCGGCGCCAGATCTGGGAGTGGCACGACAAGCACTATATAAATGAAGATGAGCACTACATTTTGCTCACCTCGCTGATCGAGGCCGCCGACCGTGTCGCCAACACCACCGGCGTCTACGCCGCCTATGTGAAGAGCTGGCAGTCCAATGCGCTAAAGCCTCTTCGCCTACGGCCGCCGCGCCTGGTCACCGGCACCGGCCTCGACTGCCGGGCCCATCAACTCGATGCCATCGAGCTGGTCTGCGAGCTGGAGCCGTTCGACCTCCTATATCTCGACCCGCCCTACAACACCCGGCAATACGCCGGCTATTACCACATACCGGAGATCATCGCCGAAGGCTGGTTCGCCGAGCCGCCCAAGCTGCGAGGCAAGACCGGACTGCCCGAAGATGAGCGAAAGCGATCAGACTGGTCACGACGACGCCGCTGCGAGCAGGCGTTCGAGGAGCTCGTACACACTGCGCCCTGCCGACACGTCTTGATGAGTTACAATTCCGAGGGCATCATCTCGGAGGAGTGTATCGAGCGGGTGCTCAAACAGCGCGGCAGCGCCAAGACCTACCGCCGGCTGGACCACGACTACAAGCGCTATCGTAGCGACCGAGACAGCGAGTCGCGCCGCTACAAGAGCGACACGGTGACTGAGTACCTCTTCTATGTTCGCGTAGATTGATACAGATTCCAGTCGACCCCGGTGCACTCCGGGACCT
>JBDHAI010000300.1:0-3534 GCA_039588155.1 Gemmatimonadota bacterium
TGTCGACGGTGACGAGTAACCGCGTGTAATTGGCGCTGAGCACGCCGTCCCTTCTGGCGGCGACCGGGACTCAAGAAAGTCAGAGATGGGGGCGTTGGTGGCTACGGTGGCAGGGCTGTCGGGCGGGGGACCCGTGCGTATCTCGCCGATCCACGGGCCCCCCATGCAGGCATCTGAGCCGCCGAACGACAGGAGTACCTGCGGCTCGCAGTATGGCGGCGAAAGGGATGCGAGGTCCAGGGTGCTCGATGGCCGGGATGAGCCGTCGAGACACATCACCATCACCGCCTGTTCAGCTGTGCAAGCTGCCGCGAGCAGGTCGTGATCTGCAGCTGCTGTGACCGCGGGCAGATCTACTGCTCAGGTGTCTGCAGAGCCGAGGCGCGCCGTGAGTCTCTCCGGCGAGCCGGTCGCAAGTATCAGCAGAGCCGCGAGGGGCGCCGCGGCCATGCCGATCGGCAGCAGCGGTATCGGGAGCGCCTGCGGCTCCGTGCTCAACAGAAAGTGACGCATCAGGGTTCACCTGAGCCTGTCGGATCTGGCTCGATGTCGGTCATCGACTCGTGCGTGCCAGTGGACGCGCAGAACGCTTCGATGGAGACGACCGATGCAAGAAGGCTGGAGAACGACGATTCAAGTGAGCTACCGGGAGGTGAAGCTTCTGGTGAGCGACGAGCTGGGCGACGAGCTGCTGAGGGCCCGGTTGCCGGCGAAGGCGGATCACCCGCGCTCACTGTTGAGCCTGTTGGAGGGACTGGCGCTGTGGAGCGGGAGTCCGGTTACTGCTGCCATTTCTGTGGTCGGGCCGGCTCGGTTTTCCTGCGACAAGGACCTCTTCGGCGGCGCGTTGTTGCCAGCGGACAGCGCACTGGTCCGCCTGGTCTTCGTTGATCGCCGGCGCCCCCGGAGACTCCGCGGGCTTGGCAGCTTCCGCGATGTTTTGGCAATCCACGGCGAGGTGACGCGATGATCCCGCCGGAGCTCGAGGCCAAGATCCTGCGTCTGTACCACGCCGAGAAGTGGAAGATCGGCACATTGGCCAACCAGCTCGGCGTGCACCACAGCGTGGTCAGGCGCGTGCTGTCGCAGGCGGGAATCGGTGAGGCGCGCACCACCACTCGGCCCTCCATCGCCGACCCCTACGTCCCGTTCATCGTCAAGACGCTCGAGGACTATCCGAAGCTTCCCGCCAGTCGGCTGTACGAGATGGTCAGGGAGCGAGGGTACCCGGGAGCCCCCGACTACTTTCGATCCATCGTCGCCCGCTACCGGCCGAAGAAGCCGGCCGAAGCCTACCTGAGGCTGCGGACGCTGCCTGGCGAGCAAGCCCAGGTAGACTGGGGATCCTTCGGCAAGCTGACGATCGGAAAGGCCTCGCGACGACTCTCGGCCTTCGTCATGGTGCTGTCCTACTCGCGCATGCTCTTTCTGCGCTTCTACCTCGACCAGAAGATGGCCAACTTCCTGCGCGCCCACCAAGAGGCCTTCAGCACGTTCGGTGGGGTGGCCCGCATCCTGCTCTACGACAACCTCAAGAGCGCGGTCTTGGAGCGATACGGGGACGCCATCCGCTTCAATCCCGAGCTGCTCGCCTTCGCCGCGCACTATCGCTACGAGCCGCGTCCCGTAGCCAAGGCACGGGGAAACGAGAAGGGGCGCGTGGAACGGGCCATTCGCTTCGTGCGCCAGAACTTCATCCCGGCGCGACGCTGGCGCGACCTCGAGGACCTCAATCGCCAAGCCGAGGCGTGGCGCCTGGGCACGGCCGCGGATCGCTCCTGGCCCGAAGACCGCGCTATCACGGTCAGACAGGCCTTCGCCGACGAGCAGGGCAAGCTGCTGTCGCTACCGGCAACGAGCTACCCGGTAGACGAGCGGGTCGAAGCCAAGGTGGGACGGACGCCGTACGTGCGCTTCGACCTGAACGACTACAGCGTACCCCACACTCTCGTGCGTCAGATGGTGGTCGTCGTCGCCACCCGATCGCAAGTGCGCGTCCTCGACGGCAACACGGTCGTCGCCACCCATCCTCGCTCATACGACAAGGGCCAACAGATCGAGGATGCGAGCCATGTTGCGGAGCTCGAGGCGCGCAAGCGCCAAGCCCGCAGGCACCGCGGCATGGACCGTCTGCAACATGCCGCCCCAAACAGCCGCGACCTGCTCGTCCAGCTCGCGGAGCGAGGCGGCAACTTGGGTAGCGCGACGGCCGCACTGCTCCGCATGCTCGACACTGACGGCGCGGATGCGCTCGAGGTCGCCATCAGCGAGGCCCTCGAGCAGGGAACACCCCACCCACAGGCTGTCCGACACGTCCTCGAGCACCGACAGCGAGCGCGGGGAGAGCCGCCGCCCATTGCAGTGGCTCTGCCAGACGACCCCCGCGTTCGGGATATCCGCGTACGCCCACATCGCCTCGGAACCTACGACGCCCTCAACCCCAAGGAGACCGACAATGAGCCAGAAGACGACTGACCAAACCCTGCGAGACCGTGCCAAGTCGCTCGGCCTCTACGGTCTCCTCGTCAACTGGGAGCAAGCGGTCGACCACGACTGGGTCGAGCTGCTGGTCCGATGGGAGGAGCAAGAACGGCAGCGACGCAGCCTCGAGCGCCGCATCCGCACCGCCCGGATCGGCCCTTTCAAGCCGATGGCCGACTTTGATTGGGCCTGGCCCAAGCGGATCGACCGGGCTGCCATCGACGAGCTCTTCACCCTGCGCTTTATCGACGAGGCCGCCAATGCCGTCCTGATCGGTCCCAACGGCGTCGGCAAGAGCATGATTGCCAAGAACATCGCCCACTGTGCACTGATGCGCGGCTATACAGTCCGCTTCACCACGGCCAGCGCCATGCTGAATGACCTCGCATCCAGGGACGGCGCCACGGCCTTCAAACGACGGCTCAGCCATTACTGCAACCAGCAGCTTTTGGTCATCGATGAGGTAGGCTATCTGTCCTACGACAATCGCTACGCCGACCTCCTCTTCGAGGTGGTCACTCAGCGATACCTGCTACGCCCCTTGCTCATCACCACAAACAAGCCCTTCGCCGCCTGGGGAGAGGTCTTCCCCAACGCCTCATGCGTGGTCACCCTCGTCGATCGGCTTGTACATCGCTCCGAGATAATACCTGTGGACGCCGACTCGTACCGCCTGAAGGAGGCCAAGGAACGGGCAGAGCAAAAGGCCAAGCAGAGAGCCAAGTCACCAAAGACGAAACCGCGAGCGAGCGAGACCCAACCGTGAGCGAGAGTCACACATCCGAACAGCTCTGCCGTGCGGCCGGCCTGCTGCAGCAGATCGTCGACTGCCTGAACGACGCCGCCCTCGAGCTCCGCCTCGACGAGTGGGCCGCCAACCAGCAGCTCGTCATACCCATACCCGAAGCTCGATCCACTCCCCCACAACTACGCCGAATAGCTGCGCTTTTACTCGATCGGTAACACCTGGGCGGTCGCGTCCCTGACCCGGTGCGGTCGTGCCGACCTAGCCGCTGCAGTCGCTGCCGAGGGCGTCGTTCATGCCCTTTCGGG
>JBDHAI010000301.1:0-3514 GCA_039588155.1 Gemmatimonadota bacterium
AGCGAAGTCTGCGGCACCGACGTCCACCTGCATCACGGACGGCTGGCCGGAGTGCCGTACCCGATCGTGCCCGGCCACATCAACGTCGGTCGCATCCTGGAGGCCGACGGCCTGAGGCGCGACACCTTGGGCGCTCCATTGTCACCGGGCGATGTGGTCACCTTCTACGACGTCCACGAGACGTGCCACGCCTGCTATCAGTGTCTGGTGGCCCGCCAACCGAATCGCTGCCCTCACCGCAAGGTGTACGGTATCACCTACTCGGCGGCGGAGGGGCCGCTGGGCGGCTGGGCCGAGCGCATCTACCTGAAGCCGGGCGTGCAGATCGTCAAGCTGCCGGAACCGTTGTCGGCGGACGACGTGATCGGCGGCGGCTGCGGCCTGTTCACCGGCTTCGCGGCGGTGGAGCGTAGCGACCTGGCGATGAACGACGTCGTCCTGGTGCAGGGGACCGGGCCGGTGGGGCTCGCGGCGATCGCCTTCTCCGCGCTGCGGGGCGCCGGGACCGTCGTCGCTATCGGCGATCCCGCGCCGCGCCTGGAGCTGGCTCGGCTGCTCGGCGCCGATGTCGTGTTGTCGGTCGGCGGCGATCCACCCGAGGCGCGTGAGGCGGCGGTCCGTGAGCTGACCGCGGGTCGCGGTGTGGATGTCGCCATCGAGTGCGCCGGGAACCCCGACGCCGTACCCGAGGGCCTGCGCTTGCTGCGGGATGGAGGTACGTACGTCATCGCCGGCCACTACACCGATGTCGGCAGCACGACGATCAACCCTCACATCGACATCAACAGGAAGCACGCCGAGGTCCGTGGCCGTTGGGGCCTCGAGTTCAATCACGTGCACCGGGCGCTCAGCCTGCTCGCCAAGCACCACGATCGCCTGCCTTTCGCCCGGGTGATCGGGCGACGTTACGAACTGGAGCAGGCGAATCAGGCCCTCGCCGACGTCGAGGCCCTCGCCGTCACCAAGGCGATCATCACGCCGAACGGGTGAAGTCTAGACCATCGCTTGGCCTCTAGCTCCGTGGACCTTTCACTTTTGACTCTTCACTGGTCGTTCACGTCGGCCAGAGCCGGCGCGCGAGCTGGACGATGGTGCGGCGCTCGTCCAATCGCGTCAGCCCGAGCTCGAGGGCGATCTCCACCGCTTGCCTGAACTCCGCGGACGTGACCGGTCGGTTGATCTCCGGGTAATGTTCCGCACAGACGCGGCCGGCCGGGCGGTACTGATTCATCAGGTTGATGTACGTATCGCTGCCCAGCTCGCGCGCGATCCATTCTAGTATCGCGCGCGTGTCGTCTAGGTGGCCCGGCATGACCAGGTGTCGGATCAGGACGCCCCGAGTCGCGATCCCGTCCGCGTCGACCTTCAGCGCGCCGACCTGCCGGTGCATCTCCTGGATCGCGGCGCGCGCGGCTTCGGGATAATCCTCCGCCTTCAGATACTTGGCGCTCATCTCCGAGGACCAGTACTTGAAGTCGGGCATATAGATGTCGACGATGCCGTCGAGTAGCTCCAGGCTCTCCATTGCATCGTAGGCGCTGGTGTTGTAGACGATGGGAAGGGTGAGCCCGGAGTCCGCAGCCAGCGCCGTCGACTCGATGACCTGCGGGACCACATGCTCCGGCGTCACGAAGTTGATGTTGTGGCAACCGAGCCGCTGCAGGCCGAGCATCATCGCGGCCAGCTCTTCCGCGCTCGAGCCGGGCTCGACTGGCCCCGGCCTCACCGCCTGGCTGATGTCGAAGTTCTGGCAGAACACGCAGCGCAGGTTGCAGTGCGAGAAGAAGATCGTGCCCGAGCCGGCCCAGCCACGCAGGCAATCCTCCTCTCCCTGGTGCGGGAAACAGCTGCTGACCACCGCGTAGCGACCGGTCTTGCACGCCGCCCACTTGTCCTCGAGACGGTCGACGCGGCAGTCCCGCGGGCAGGCCCGGCAGTCCGCCAGGCCGGCCACGGCCCGACGCGCCCGTTCGTGGAGCTCGGCGCTCCCCAACTTCAAATAGGCGGCAGGATGCGTCACAGCTTCAAAAGACCTCTCGACTGTTCCATTTCCCTAAAATAGTCTCGATCCGAAACACACGGCCAGTTGGCCTCGAGCAGAGAATCGGGTTTGCTTGCCGCTCGAGCCGTTTCTGGGGCATATTTCAGTGGCACCTCCTTAGAATGTGAGGTGAAACAATGGATTCCCCAGTTCAACCGGCCGTCGCTGCTCTACAGCTCGCCGGCGCCTTCTTCCTCGCCGTGCGCGCCATTGGCCGCTTCAACTCCGCAGGTCAGTTCTCCCCCAAGGATTCTCGCTTTCTGTCGGATCTGGCGCTGGGCGCCCTGTACGCCGCGGTGTCGATGGGGCTGGTCTTCAGCGTTCCGCTCGTCTGGAGAGCCTTGCGCTAAAGCTCAGCGGTCGGGCATGGAGATTGCCCCTGTAACAGGCTGGGAGACCTAAGGTTCTCCCGCTCTGAGGCCCGCCGGAAGGGCGTGAAGGCGTCTTCTGAGCGCCTTAACGCTGTTAACCCGGTGGCGAGCGGCCAGCCCGGAGGGGCGTTATGAGAGCGTTTTGGGACGTTGTGGCGTCACTGGGATTGGGGATGCTGTTGCTGGTCGGGCGCGGGCAGCCCGGTCTGGCCCAGGAGAACCTGACCTGTCAGGCCTGTCATTCCTCGGCGGCCATGTTCCAGGGGAAGGAAGACCCGGAACGGTACGTGGTCAGCGCAGAGGAGTTCTCCCAGTCGGTGCACGGTTCGTTGGGTCTCTCCTGCGTGCTGTGTCACCAGGACCTGGCGGGGGCGTCGATGCCGCACGCGGCGGATCTGGCGTCTCCGGACTGTGCGGCGTGTCACAGCGGGATCACGGACAATTATAGCGAGAGCGTGCACGGCTACGCCTGGAGGCGAGGTAACCCTCGCGCCCCCACCTGCGCCTCTTGTCACGGGCGTCACGACATCCGCCGGCACACCGACCCGGAGTCGCCGACCCATCACTCGCGGTTATCCGGGATCTGCGCCGGCTGCCACGGCACCGGGCTGCTGACCGAGCAGCACGTCAAGTTACCGCAAAGCGCGGTGGGCTACGCCGAATCGGTGCATGGCCAGGCGCTGGAGCGAGGCGTTTCGGCCGCCGCGGCGTGTACGGATTGTCATGGCGTTCACGACCTCAAGGGGCCGGTCGATCCGGCATCGCGCATCGCGCCGCTCAACGTCGCGACGACCTGCGGCAAGTGTCACGAGGACATCGCCCGCGACTACGCGCGCTCGATTCATGGCATGGCGCTGCAGACCGGAGTGCGGGACAGTCCGACCTGCACCGGCTGTCACGGCGAGCACCTCATCCTGGGGCACAAGGATCCCGATGCGCGGACCTGCGCTTCCAACCTGGCGACGCAAACGTGCGGACCGTGCCACAACGATCCCGTCATCGTCGCTAAGTACAACCTGCAGGGCGGGGTCGTCGGCACCTATGAGGACAGTTACCACGGCTGGGCCTCTCGGACCGGTTGCGAGGGGACGGCGACGTGCGT
>JBDHAI010000302.1:0-3496 GCA_039588155.1 Gemmatimonadota bacterium
GAGGCGCCGCGGGTTCTTCTTCTGCTGGCTTGGCTTTCTTTCTACGAGACACCATATCCGTCTTCTTACGTGTGGATGAACCTCTGAGAGTCATCGCTTTCACCCCGACAGTCAAGCCCCGTTCTCTCGACGCACGGGTGTCTAGGCCGAGGTGTAGACCGCTATCCGTCGCTCGATCCAGCCCAAAACATCAGCGACCACGCTCGACCGGTTCGTCTCGTTGAATACTTCGTGGTAGTGGCCGGGATAGGTCTCGGCCTGTACTCGGTCGTGATGGCCCACGGCGGCTGCGAAATGCTGCATGAGGTCCGGCCGTGCTATCTTGTCTTCGCTTGGGATAAGGATGAAGATCGGGAACCGAAGACCATCGGCCCGCCTGAAGGCGACCTGCGCCTCCCTCTGAATTTCCCCGTAGGTGCGGGGAGTGATCTTGTCGTGAACCAGGGGGTCGCGCTTATAGGCCTCCACCACAAGCGGGTCGTGACTCAGATGCTCCGGCGGCAAGCCCGTGCTCATGGGCAGAGCCGGCACGGCGTAATAGAGCATTCGGCCGACTTGCTCTTTCCAGCGTGGGATCTTCATCGCCGGACCCAAGTAGGGGGCGGAGAAGACGACGCCCGGCGTCGCCAAACCGGGGTATTCCTGCAGGTAGCGGATCAGGATCAAGCCACCGAGTGAATGGCCGACGAAGATCAGCGGCACTTCCGGCCCGACAGCGCCGACGACCCGTCGGCGGAACTTCTCCAGATCGTGCACGTAGCGGACGAATCTGCGCACGTGGCCCCGGCGGCCGTCTGACCGGCCGTGGCCGCGATGATCGAGGGCGTACGTGCTCATCCCGGCCCTGGCGAAGTCGTGGGCCAGAGCTTCGTAGCGTCCCGAATGCTCTCCCAGCCCGTGACTGACCACGATGACGGCTCGCGGCGCCGCGACGTCCCAGCAGCGGTAGTGCAGCCGAATCCCGGCTGCGCCGGTGAAATAGGCGTGAGCGCCTCTCACGGTTGCTCCGATGATAAGGTTCTGCGCAGCAGGTCGAGTCCACCCTGTGCGGCGCGGACGCGTACCATGTCCCGTGTGCCCGGATAGTGGCGCTGCCGCGCCGCCGTGTGCCCCTCAACGCTGACCGCGAGCCAGACGGTACCGACAGGCTTGTCTTCCGTCCCGCCCGTCGGTCCGGCGATCCCTGTCACGGCGATCGCGGCATCGGCTCGCGAGCGTCGGCACGCGCCCTCGGCCATCTCCCGCGCCGCCTGCTCGGATACGGCGCCGTGTAGGCGAAGCGTCTCCTCGCTGACGCCCAGCCATTCCACTTTCGCACGATCATCATAGACGATCATACCGCCCCAGAAGTAATCCGACGACCCCGCCGTATCGGTCAGCCGCTGAGCGATGATCCCGGCTGTACAGCTCTCCGCCACCACCAGGGTCAGGCCCCGCTCGCGAAGCTGCCCACCCACGACCTCAGCAAGCTCCGCTGTTCCTTCCGCATACACGTGCAGACCGAGCCATCGGCGCAGACGTGCGACGGCCTGCTCCAGCGCCTCCGAGACATCGGACTCCTTCACCGCCCAAGCGGTCAATCGGATGTCATTGCAGTCGATCTCCGGCAGGTACGCGACATCGATAGGAAGGTCGTCCAGCTTGTCGCCGACTGTTTCGGCGATAGCGGACTCGGCAATGCCCACCGTTCTCAGGTAACGCCGGAACGGGCGCTTCGCCGTGGGACCCGCGCGTTCCGCGAGGTATGGCACGACGGAGGCCCTCAGTAGCCCGCGCAGCTCGTTGGGCGGACCTGGCAACATGATGCAGAGACCGAGTCGCTCGTCGTCGACCGCCAGACCCGGTGCCGTACCTCGGGGGTTGGGGAAGACTTCGCCACCCTCCGGCACTTCGGCCTGTCTTCTGTTCGTCGCGGGTATCGGCCCGCGGCGGGCCCAGCGAAGTTTGAGGGCATCCCAGAGGTCCTGGCGGAATTCCAGCTTCCGCCCGAACACCTCGGCGACGGCGGCGCGGGTTGTATCGTCCTTCGTCGGGCCCAGGCCACCGGTCGTGATGACCGCGCCCGTGCGCTGCAGGCCTCGGGCGACCGCGGCGGAGATCGCACCCGGATCATCGCCCACCGTGGCCTTGTGGACCACCCGCAGCCCGACTCCTTCCAGCTCCCGCCCGATGGCCGCCGAATTCGAGTCGAGGGTGGCGCCGCTGAGCAACTCGTCGCCGATCGCGACGATTTCTATGGATTCCAGAGCCCGCTTCATGCGGCTCGCGAGCCGACCACGGAGCGGTACCTCCAGAGGTAGACGAGCAGTGAGTAGGCCGTGAGCAGAACGGCGATCGCGAGTGTGATCGCGACGAACGACCCGTGAAACACCTTCCAGAAGGACCAGAACGGACTGTCCCAACCGCGCTCTAGAGCGCGAGAACGTACCGCCAGCCAGAGAATCTCGCCGCCCATGAACATGTTCTGAAAGGTCGCCTTGTATTTGCCTTCCTTGCCCGCCGCGATCACGACGCCCCTGCCTTTGGCGAACCAGCGGAAGACGGTAATGAGGAATTCGCGGCCGAGGACGACCAACAGGACCCATAGCGGCAGGACCGCCCAATAGGGCACCACGGATAGAGTCGTCATCGCTTCGCGAACGGAGACGATGTAGAAAGGAACGAAGGTGCTGACGACGAGCAGTTTGTCGGCGATCGGGTCGGCGAGCTTGCCGAAGTCGGTGATCTGGCCCCGGCGGCGTGCGAGATAACCGTCCCAAAGGTCCGAGAGCGCGGCGATGACGAAGAGGATGAAAGCGAGGAGGAGCTGGCCGAATCCCCCGCTCAGTATCAGCGCGAAGACGACGGGCGCCGCGACTATGCGTGCGACCGTGATGCCATTGGGTAGGTTCACGGGAACGAATCCCCGATCAGCCGAGCGACTTAATTACGAGCTTCGCGACAGCCTTTAGAGTATCGAAGACACCGACGCCCTTGGTCGCCACGCCCTCATAAGACGGGACGCGGTCAGGGTTGAGATGCTGGTCGAGTTCCTCCATCGGTGACACGTTGGGCAGATCGCGCTTGTTGTACTGAATGACGAACGGTATCTGTCGGAGATCGTAGCCGTACTCAGCCAAGTTCTCGTAGAGGTTGTGCATCGCTTCGATGTTCGCATCCAGGCGTTCGACCTGGCTATCGGCGACGAAGACGACGCCATCCACACCCTTCAAGATGAGCTTTCGGCTGGCGTTGTAATACACCTGTCCCGGTACCGTATACAGGTGGAAGCGGGTCTTGAACCCACGAATCGTCCCGAGGTCAACCGGCAGGAAATCGAAAAAGAGGGTGCGCTCCGTTTCCGTGGCCAGGCTGATGAGCTTGCCGCGGGTATTGGGCGTCACCTTTTGGTATACGTACTCCAGGTCCGTGGTCTTGCCGCCGAGCCCGGGTCCATAATACACGATTTTGCAGTTGATCTCCCGAGAGGCATAGTTGATCATCGACATGGTCGAGA
>JBDHAI010000303.1:0-3492 GCA_039588155.1 Gemmatimonadota bacterium
GGTCTCCGCAGGCGACGTGCTCGCGACCGTGGAGCCCGACTTGAGTCAAGCTCGCATTGTGGCGGAGATCCGTTCCGCACGAGACCGCGCCCGCGTCGGATTGAGCCAGGCGGAACGCGACCTGGAGCAGGGGCGGTCGCTCAGTACGTCGAACCTGATCGCACAGAAAGAGCTCGAGGACCGCGAGTCCGCCTACCAGCAAGCCCGCCTCGAGCTCGAGTCCGCCGAAGAACAACTCCGCATCGTGGAGCAATCCGGCGTGTCCTCGCGCGTGCGCTCCCTCAACGTCGTCGCCCCCGCCCCCGGTGTGGTGATCCGGCTGGGCGCCGAAGAAGGCGAATCGGTTCTGGCCGGCACGATGACGCTGGGCGGTGGCACAGAGCTTGTCACGATCGCCGACCTCTCCAGCCTGAAGATCGAAGCGACCGTCAACGAAGTCGATATCGGCAAGGTGGCCCTGGACCAACAGGTGACCATCACCGTGGATGCCTACGTCAACGAGGAATGGGACGGACGTATCTCCTTCATCGCACCCGCCGCCCGGATCGAAACGGATACGCGTGTGAGAGTATTCGATGTCGAAGTCGAAGTCGTCAACCCGGACGAGCGACTGCGACCCGGTATGACGGCGAATATCGACATCCGCGGCGATCGCAAAGAGGACATCCTCACCATCCCCGTGGAAGCGGTATTCAGAAAGGGGGGTCGCGACGTCGTCTACAGAATCGAGGATGGCCAGCCCGTACAGACCGAAGTCGAGCTCGGACTCGTTGACATCGCTCGCGCCGAGGTCGCGGAAGGGCTGGAGCAAGGCGATCTGGTGGCCCTCGAAGAGCCACCCGACACGCTCGCCGGTGCAAGGTGAGAAACGTGAGTGGCAACGGCGGCGACCCGGTTGTACGGATCGAAGACGTCCGTAAGGTCTACCATCTCGGCAAGGTGGAGGTCGAGGCCCTGCGTGGCGTCGATCTCGTCATCCGCGCGGGTGAGTACGTAGCGATCATGGGACCCTCCGGCTCCGGAAAATCCACGCTGATGCACATCATCGGCTGCCTCGATTCGCCGACGGCCGGCGAGTACTGGCTGGACGGCGAACCCGTGTCGGAGCTACGCGGCCGGCGCCTCGCCCGCATCCGAAATCGCAAGGTCGGCTTCGTCTTCCAGAACTTCAACCTGCTCCCCAGGGTCGACATCGTCGAGAACACGGCGCTACCGCTACGCTACAGCGGTGGCATGCATCGCGGCGCGCGGCGGCGACAGGCCATCGCGGTGCTGGAGCAGCTGGGTCTCGGCGATCGCCTGCGCCACAAGCCGGACGAGCTGTCGGGCGGTCAGCGCCAGCGAGTCGCGATCGCCCGCGCCCTGGCCAACAACCCATCGATGCTGCTCGCCGACGAGCCGACCGGCAACCTCGATTCCGGGACCTCGAAGGAGATCCTGAAGATCTTTCGCGACCTTCACGACCACGGACATACGATCTTGATCGTGACCCACGATCCGAACGTCGCGGCTGAGGCCGGCAGAGTGATCCAGATCGAGGACGGTCGCGTCGAACCATGAACCTGCTCGAGTCGATCTCTGCCGGCGTCGACGAAGCGCGCGAACACCGCGGCCGGACGCTGCTCAGCCTGGTCGGCCTGACTCTGGGCACGGCCTCGATCATCGCGGTCCTGGCGCTGTTCGGCGGCGCGAAGAAACAGAGCGAGGACTTCCTGGCCGAGGTCGGAGGGGCCGGAAGCGTGATCGTGCGCAACGACCTGGGCGGCAGGATCGAGCTGACCCCACGCGAAGCCGCCTCTCCGCAGCTCACCTGGCGCGATGTCCTCGACCTGCGCGACGAGGCGCCGCATCTCAAGTACATCAGCGGCGCACGTCACTGGTATCTCCGCTACACCGGCCCGAAGAACAGCTTCGAGGGTCAGGTCGTCGCCACCGTCCCGGACTACGCCGCGATCAACGACATCGAGCCGCTCTACGGCCGCTACATCACCGAGACGGACCTGCAGTATCGAGCTAACGCCACCGTGCTCGGCTATTCGTACGCCGACTCGTTGTTCGGCAGTCCCGAGGTGGCGCTGGGACAGGTCGTCACGATCGGTGACGATCGCTATCGGGTTGTCGGCGTGCTGAAATACGAGGAGTTCTATTTCGCCGAATGGAGCGGCAACGCCTTCGAGTATCGTAACCAGCGGGCCTACATCCCGCTCACCACGGCGCTCAAGCGTCTGGCGGACAACGACAAGCTCGACTGGCTGACGCTCCAGGCCACGGACCCGCTTCATCTGGAGACCGCGATCAGCGAGGTGAGTGACGTACTGCTGCGCCGTCACCGCGTGCGCGATTTCTCCTTCGATCGCTCGGCCGAGGACATAGCCGAAGGCACCGAGTTCTACCTGCTCTTCGATTTCATCTTCATGATCGTCGGTGTAATCTCGCTGTTCACGGGCGGCGTGGTGATCGCCAACATCCTGCTGGCCAGCGTGGTCGAGCGCGTGCGGGAGATCGGGACGCGCATGGCGCTGGGCGCCAGCGGGTTCGACATGTTCATGCACTTCCTCATCCAGTCGCTGTTCATCACGACCGTGGGCGGCCTGGCCGGCGTGGTCATCGGCACCGCCCTGACGTCCACCGTCGAGAAGCTGATGAAGTTCCCCGCCTACGTGACCCCGGCCATCTTCGTCCTCGGCCTGGCGACCGCTGCGTTCGTCGGCATCGTGGCGGGCATCTACCCGGCCTGGAAGGCGGCGCGCATGGATCCGGTCGAGGCGCTGCGCTATGGCTGACGAGGCACCACGGGGCGCGGCCTTGCTCTACGAGGCCGGCGAGCTTTTCCTGGACAGTTGGCGGGGGATCCGCGCGCACAAGCTACGCTCGATGCTGACGCTCACAGGCATCGTCTTCGGCGTCGCTTCGCTGGTCGCCATGTTCTCCATCATCTCCGGCATCAAGACGATGGTGATGGACGACTACGATCAGTTCGGCATCAAGGACACGTTCGAGTTCGATCGCAGCAGCGTGGACTCCGAGCGGGCCGCCGATCACGTCTCGAAGGGGCTGCGCTCGCCGGAGACCGATACACTGCTCGCCCTCGAATCCGTGGTCGGTGGTACCGACGGCCTTTTCGGAGAGATGGTCGGGCAAGCGCGCCTCGAGCCACGCCGCTATCCGATCGTGGGGACGGGCCCGGTGTATCTCGAGATGCGCAACATGCGGATTACGGCCGGCCGCACGCTGACCGACCTCGACCTGGCACAGCGCGCACCTGTCGCCGTGCTGGGTGAGCGGGCCGCCCGGGAGCTGTTCGGAGACGTCGACCCCGTCGGCCGCGAGTTCCGGCTGAGTGGCGAGCGCTTCCGGGCCGTAGGTGTGGTGCAGGCACCCAGGCTGACCCTCATCCCGGCGAGCCTCGAGTGGATGGAACGGCGCATCTACATCCCGGTCAGCACCTATCAGACGCGTTTCACCGGCGCCAAGGCCGTCCAGGTGATCGTG